>DASXCO010000155.1 GCA_036491125.1 Acidimicrobiales bacterium
ATCTCCTTCCCCCAGGTGCTCGGGCACGAGGTCGTTGGCACCGTCGCCGAGCTGGGCCCGCAGGCTCGGGGCTTCGACGTCGGGCAGCGAGTGGTGCTCAACCCGTGGCTCTCCTGCGGTCCGCGAGGCATCGACCCGCCGTGCCCGGCCTGCGAGGCCGGCGACTACAACCTGTGCTGGCACTTCACGGACGGTCGGCTGTCGCCCGGCATCCACACCGGCAATGCCAAGGAGGCGACCGGTGGGTTCGCGCCGCGCCTGCCCGCTCACGACTCGATGCTCATACCGGTGCCGGACTCGATCCCCGATGACGTGGCGGTCATGGCGGACCCGTTCTCGGTGTCGCTTCACGCCGTGACCCGCACACCGCCGCCACCGGGCGGCCGGTGCGTGGTCTACGGGGCCGGCGCCCTGGGGACGACGACGACCACGATCCTCCGCTCGCTGTACCCCGACGTCGAGGTCCTCACGGTGGCCCGATGGCCGGCGCAGGCCGAGCTGGCGGCCCGCCTCGGGGCGAAGGTCGTGGCGCCCGAGCCGCGCGAGGCTCTGGTCGAGGAGATCGCCCGCTGGTCCGGCGGTGTGCTGCGCCGGGCGTGGGCCGGCCTACCGATGGCCCACCCCGGACACGTCGACGTCGTCTACGACACGGTCGGCTCGCCCGAAACCCTCGAGGTCGGTGTACGGGTGCTGGCGGCGCGTGGCTCGCTGGTGCAGACCGGCGTGTGCACCCCGGCTCGCTTCGAGTGGACGCCGATCTACTTCAAGGAGATCCGACTCGTGGGCTCCAACGCCTTCGGGATCGAGGAGGTGGACGGCCGCCGCCAGCACGGGCTGCGCCACTATCTCGATCTGGTCACCGAGGGTCGGGTCGACATTCGGCCCATGCTCACCCACCGGTTCCCGCTCGATGGGTGGCGGGAGGCGTTTGGCGCCCTCGCCGATCAGGGGACGAGCGGCGCCATCAAGGTGGCCTTCGACTTTCGCCCCTGAGCTCGAGCTCGTTCCGGCGCGCACGGTTGTCCGGAGGGCCGGCGGCGCCCTTGGCGGATACGATCGGCCCCGGTATGGACCCGTTCGCGGACACCGAGGACCAGGCGTCGCTGCGCAAGCTCGCCCGCGACCTGGCCGAGCGCGAGCTCGCCCCCAGGGCGTCCCAGTGGGACGAGACCGAGGAGTTCCCGTACCACTCCTGGGACGTGCTCAAGGCGTCCGACCTGTTCGGCATCACCACGGGCGAGGAGCACGGCGGCATGGGGATGGGCGACGTGGAGTCGACCATCGTGCTCGAGGAGCTGTCCCGGGCCGACGTGTCCAGCGCCATCCTGTGCCAGCTCGTCTTCAACGGCCCGCCCCGGGCCATCGAGCACCTCGGCAACGAAGCTCTCAAGCACCGCTGGCTGCCCCGCGTGGCCGCGGGTGACGCGCTGTTCTGCATCGGCATCACCGAACCCGATGCGGGCTCGGCCGCCAACCTCATGCGGGCCCACCTGACCGAGGACTCGGGCGGGGGCTGGCGCCTCAACGCCTACAAGAACTACGTGACCGGCGGTCACGTCGCCGCCGGGTGCCTGGTGTGGTGCCGTTGGCCGGGCGGCGACGGCGCCAAGGGCATCGGCGCGGTAGTGGTCGACCTGTCGTCCCCAGGGGTGAGCGTCACCGGCACCCACCGCAAGATGGGCCTCCGGGGCTGCACCGAGGCCGAGCTGGCGTTCGACGATGTCCACGTTGCACCCGAGGACGTGCTGCTGGCCGGCGACCCCGGCGACACCGCGGCTTTTCGGACACTGCTCGCCCATCTCAACCACGAGCGCTGCGGCAACGCGAGCATGTGCATCGGCGCCGCCCAGGGCGCGCTCGAGCACGCGGTGGGGTACCTCAACCAGCGCACGGTCGGCGCCCGGCCACTGGCCGAGCTCCAGGGCCTCCAGTGGAAGATCGCCGACATGGCGACCCAGCTGGAGGCGGCGCGCCTGCTGCTCTACCGGGCGGTGCACATGGCGGGCGCCCACGGCACGCCGCCGCCGCTCGAGACCGCCATGGCCAAGACGGCCGCCAACCTGGCAGCCAAGTTCGTCTGCGACGAGGCCATCCAACTGCTCGGCGGCTACGGCTACAGCCGGGAGTATCCCGTGGAGCGCGCCTATCGGGACATCCGCGGGCTGTGCATCGGAGCGGGCACGGTCGAGGTCCAGCGCAACTATGTGGGCGTCAACGTGCTGAAGGGGCGGGCACCCGCCAGCGCCGCCTGGCGCCCCCCGGCGGTGTAGCGCCGCCGCCCCAGCTTCTCCACTGTGCGCCTGCGTCCGACGTTCACACCCACCAGGGCCCGCCACTACCGCCGCGCGGGTGGCCCCTGGGACGTACCGCCGCTCGACGCCGTCCTATCGCCCCGGTTGTCGGCGCCGGTCCGCCTCGTCGACGGCTCCGTCCGCCTGACGGGCCCCGAGCTCGATGCCCTCGTGGGAGCGTTGGCCGGAGGGCTGCACGCCAGGGGCGTGAGGCGGGGCGACGTCGTGGCCTGGCAGCTCCCGAACTGGCACGAGTCTGTCCTCCTCTACCGGGCGTGCTGGCGGCTGGGGGCCGTCGCCGCCCCCCTCCACCACTCGTGGGGCACGAGCGAGGTCGAGCGCATCCTCGAGCTGCTCGAGCCCAGGCTCGTGCTCGGGGGCACCGGGTTGCCTGCCCGCGAGGCCCCGGGGGCCGTCCCCGTTCGCGGCCCCGGTGGGTCGTTCCCGGGCCTCCTCGATGCGAGCACCCCGGCAACCAGAGCCCGGCCGACCGATCTGGCCGTGGTGGTGTTCACGTCGGGCTCGACAGGTGAGCCCAAGGCTGTGCTCCACACCCAGCGGAGCCTCGCCTACAAGGCCCGCCTGATGGCCGCCGTGCACGGGCTGGGACGCGACGACGCGGTGCTGATGCCGGCTCCCCTCGCCCACGTGTCGGGACTGCTCAACGCGGTGCTGGTGCCGGGCGCGGCGGGGATGCGGACGGTGCTGATGGAGCGGTGGGACCCCGAGGTGGCGCTGACTGTCATGGAAGCCGAGCGGATCAGCTTCATGGTCGGCCCGCCCACCTTCTTCTTCGGCCTCATGTCGGCCACGGGCTTCTCCCAACATCGCGTGGCCAGTCTCAGGCTGGTGTCCAGCGGCGGCGCCGGGGTCAGCCCCGCCTTCGTCGCCACCGCCACGGCTGAGCTCGGGTGTCTGGTCAAGCGCACGTACGGCTCCACCGAGGCCCCCACGATGACGACCACTATGTCCGGCGACGAGCCACGTCAGGCCCAGGAGACCGACGGCCGGCCGGTCGGTGAGGTCGAGCTCCGGATCACCGATCCGAACAGCGGGCGCGCCATGCCGCCGGGCATCGAGGGCGAGCTGTGGGTACGCGGTCCGGAGCTGTTCGCGGGTTACGCCGAGGTGTCCCAGACCCGCGAGGCCACGCGGCGGGGATGGTTCCGCACCGGGGACCTGGCCGTGCAGGACCACGAGCGCTCGCTCACCATCGTCGGCAGGATCAAGGACGTGATCATCCGCGGCGGCGAGAACATCGCCATGGGCGAGGTGGAGTCGGTGCTCGAGGCCCATCCCTCGGTTCGCCAGGCCGTGGCTGTCGGCTATCCCGACGTCCGTCTGGGCGAGCGGGTGGCCGTCTTCGTCGTGACCGACGATGCCTTCGACCTCGAGGCCTGCCGAGCCTGGTTCGCGGAGCGGGGCGTGGCCCGGTTCAAGGTCCCGGAGCTCGTCGTCCCCGTCTCGACCGTTCCCACGACCGCCGCCGGCAAGGCTGACCGGGCCGCGCTCAAGGAACGCCTCCCGGGCTGACGGAGCCCTGGACCGGCCTTCGGGCGGCGTCGACCGTCGGAGGCGTGGTCCGCTCGATGGCACCCCAGCCGAGCTCCCGCTCGCGTATCGCCCGCTGGGCGGCTTCCCCTCCGCGCAGGCCGAAGAGGCGCTTGGCGACGAGCAGGTACACCACGATGGCGACGTTGATGAGCAGGGCCACCACCTTGAGCGCCGTGATCCTGGTCGTGAGCTCGTACACCTCGAGCGGCAGGAGCACCGTGGTCGCCACGAACGTCAGGTACTCGGCCCATCGGCGTCCGTACCACAGCCCCACCATCTCGACGGCCTCGAGCACGCCGTAGCCGGTGACGAACGCCCCGGCGACCTCCAGGGTCTGGGGCCGCAGCGACACGACCTTGTCGAGCTCACCGAGGAAGCCCCGATGGATGTCGTGGGTCGGCCCGCCGACGCCTCCCTGGAAGTCGGCCAGTATGCGGTACACCGCCTGCTGCAGCTGGGACCGGTGGGTGACGAAGACGAAGATGGCGGCGGCCAGCACACCGAGGACCACCACGTGGATAGCACGGTCGACCGCAATGAGGCGCAGCACATACCGGTCCCGAAGGGGCCGCCCCCGCAGCGGGAGCTCGATCTCGTCCCTGTCAGGCGGATGGGCGCGGAGGGGCTCGGGCGGCGGCGCCATCGGGATCCAGCTGTCGCACCGCAGGCACCGGTACCAACGGCTGCCGTCCATCTCCCGGGCCACGAGGTGGTCCTCGGGGCGTAGGGCGGCGGCATCGGTGCCGACCAGCATGTGATCCTGCAAGCCACAGCTCAGCAGCTCGTACCGGAGCTGGAGTCGACGGCGGCCGCGCCCACGCATCGCCGAACCGTACTCCGCGGTCACCTCAGGTGGTCGATGCTCTCCGCAGGTAGATGTCGAGCACGGCCTCGCCCACCTTGGCGGGGTCGCCCTCGAGCTGGATCCGCCCCTGAGCCATGATGGCGGCCCGATCGGCCACCCCGAGGGCGGTGCGAACGAACTGCTCGACGATCACGATCGCGATCCCCTCGGCGGCCAGCTGGGCGACCACCTCGTACAGCTCGCCCACCACGATCGGGGCCAGACCCATGGATATCTCGTCGAGCAGGAGCAGGCTCGGGTTGGTGGACAGCGCCCGCGAGATCGCCAGCATCTGCTGCTCGCCACCAGAGAGGGTGCCCGCCAACTGACCGCGACGGTCCCGCAGTCGGGGAAACCGGCCGAAGGCGCGCTCTTCCACCTCGGACCGGCTGACTCCGCCCCGGTAGGTCCACATGCGCAGGTTCTCGGTCACGCTGAGGTTGGGAAACACACCCCGTCCTTCGGGGATGATGCACACTCCCTTGCGGGCGAGCCCGTCCGGCGCCCGGGTGACCACCGAGGTCTCTCCGTGCCAGACGCTTCCCGCCGTGGGTCGCATGCGGCCGCAGGCCACCTTCAGAGTTGTCGTCTTGCCGGCGCCGTTGGGGCCCAGCAGGGCAAGGACGCTGGCCGTGGGCACCGACAGGTCCACTCCGTGCAAGACCTCGATGCGCCCATAGGCGGCCCTGACGCCCTCCAGCTTGAGAGCCGGGCGGTCACTCACCCGCCCACTCCCGCCCCGCTGTCCGGGGCTGGGAGGTCCGTGCTTGCCGTGCCCGCAGGCCGGCCTCCCGGGCCGGCCTCGACGCCGAGGTAGGCCAGCTGGACCCTCGGGTCGGCCTGCACCTCGGCCGGGGTCCCCACGGCGATCATCTGCCCGAAGTCGAGGACGTGGACCCGGCTGCACACCCGCATGACGAGGTCAACGTCGTGCTCGACGAGGAGCACGGCCATCCCCTCGGCCGCCAAGGCGGCGAGCAGCCGACCGAGGGTCTCGCTCTCGGCGTGGTCTAGCCCCGAGCTCGGCTCGTCCAGCAACAGCAGCTTCGGCCGGGTGCCGAGAGCCCGCCCCAGCTCGACGAGCCGGGCCATGCCGGTGGGCAGGGTGTCCGCCTGGCGGTCGGCCACGCCCCGGAGGCCGACGCGCTCGAGGATCTCGTCTGCGGCTCGGTGCCGCCCGCCGTCGCGCTCGGCCCGACCGAGGCGCGCCTCGATGCCCACGAGGATGTTCTCCCGGGCGCTCAGCGAGCCGAACAGCTCGAGTCGCTGGAACGTCCGGCCCAGACCGAGCCGGGCCCGGGCGTAGGGTCGGAGGCGGGTGATGTCGCGGCCATCGACGCTGACCGATCCGCGGGTGGGCCGTTGGAAGCCGGTGACGACGTTGAACAGCGTGGTCTTGCCGGCGCCGTTGGGGCCGATGAGACCGGTCACCTTGCCGACCTCGGCCTCGAGCGAGATACCGCCCAGGGCCTGCACCCCGCCGAAGGTGACGCCGACCCCCTCAACCCGCAACACGGGTCGGCTCCTGCATCACGTCAGGGGGTGCGGGGTCGTCGGGTTCACGCCGGCCCGCGTCGCGGCGATCTCTCCAGCGCTCGAGCGGGGTCTTGCCGCCCATGACGCCGTTCGGGTTGCGACCGATGCTGATGGCGCCGAGCCCCACCGCCAGGTACAGCAGGTCCCGCAGAGCGGGCACGTGCGACTGGATCACAGGGAAGATGGCGAAGAGCAGCCCCGCGAACAGCATCCCGGTGACCGTCTTGATGCCCCACACGCTGGCGAGCAGCAGGAGGGTGAGGCTGAAGAGCAGCTGGAAGTCGTTGGCCCCGACCTGGTTCTGCTGGCCCCCGTACAGCACGCCGCCCAGGCCGGCGAGGGCAGCCGAGGCGGTGAAGACGATGAGCTTGGTCCGGGTGATGTTGATCCCGACCGTCGCCGTTCCCGACGGGCTGTCGCCCATCGCCACCAGTCGTCGCCCGAAGGCCGACCGTCGCAGAGTCAGCACGCCGATCCCGACCACGACGAAGACCACGGCCAGCAGCACGAGGAACGCGCGCGGCGACTGGAGGGATATCCCAGGGATGTGCACCCGACCCACCGACAAGGCGCTGCCGGATCCGAACACGCTCGTGTTCTGGAAGAAGGCGAAGTCCATGGCCTCGGCGAAGGCCAACGTGCTCAGGGCCAGGTACAGACCGCGCAGCCGAATCGCCGGCAGCGCCACCAGGGCTCCGACGCCCCCGGCCAACCCGATGCCGGCCAGCACCCCGAGCCACGACCCCCCTCCCGCCACCTCGCCCATGGCGAACGCACCCAGTCCGGCGAAGGTCAGCTGACAGAGCGACACCTGGCCTCCGTAGCCCACGAGCAGGACGAGGGAGAGCATGATGATGGCGAAGGCGATGCCGTGCCCGGCCGTGTTCAAGTTGGCGGTCGACAGGTGAGCAGAGACGAACCACGTGAGCGCCACGAACACCGCCCCGGCGATGACCGACTCGCGCAGGCCCGCGACTCGCGGCACCCGAAGGGCGACAGCCCGGCCCGCCGCCCGGAGCCGGCCCTGCGGCACCACCAGGATGACGATGAAGAGGAACACCATCGGCACGACCGGCTTGATGTTGGAGAGCAGCGTGCCGACCGGCAGGTACCCGACGGCGTACGACTCCACGAGGCCCAGGACCACGCCGCCGGCGAAGGTGAGGGGCAGGTTCTTGAGCCTCCCCACCAGGGCGGCGGCGTAGCCGTTGATGACGAGCAGGGTGAGGGTGTTGATGTCCAGGGTGACGAGGGGGGCGAGAAGGATGCCCGCCAGTGCAGCCAGGAACGCCCCGATGGCCCACCCGTACTGCCCGAACCGCGCCGGGGACGCGCCGGCCATCGACGCCAGCTCGGGATCGTCGACCACGGCCCGCATCGCCGTGCCGGGCCGGGTTCGGAACAGGAACAGCCGCATGCCGACCGCCACCGCCGCGGCCACGATCACCACCGTGAGCTGGTGCCAGGTCACGACCACGCCGAGGATCGAGACGGAGTTGCCGGCGAAGAACTGGGGAAGGACCCGCGACGTCGTGGGATCCCAGATGATCGTCGCCAGCCCGATGAGGAGCAGGAGCAGGCCGATCGTGACCGTCAGCGTGGTCTCGACCGATGCCCCGTGCAGCGGGCGCATGAGCACCCGCTCGATCAGCGCGCCCATCAGCGGCGCGAACACGAAGAGCACGAGGACCAGGGCCAGTGGCGTGGGCAGGCCCTGGTTCACTGACAACTCCCAGAACAAGAAGGCCGCCACCATGCCGATGGCCCCGTGGGCGAAGTTGAAGATCCCCGAGGTG
>DASXCO010000156.1 GCA_036491125.1 Acidimicrobiales bacterium
AGCCGATCGGCTCCTCGGTGCCGGGGGAGATGACCTCGATGGTCTCGCTCCCTGTCGACTTCACCCAGTCGCCATCAATGAACAGTCGGTCGTAGACCCGCACCCTGACTCCCTCTCGTCGCTCGTACTGTCGCCTCGGCTGGGCATCCTAACCGGCATCCTGACGGAGCATCAGGCCGGTGCCGGGCGGGCACCATGGGGCAGATTCGCCCACTCGGCGCGAGCCCACGGGCGTAGACGGGGCCTGGGAGCTACTCCCCCCGTGGTACGCGGCGATCGCCCCGCGTGCGATGACCGCCGGCGGCCTTGTGGGTACCGTTCCTGTGTGACGGCTGCGTCCGACACCGCACCCGCGAGGGTTCTCTCGCAGCGCTGGCCCGGGTGGCTGGTCAACGTGGGCATCGTGCTCGCCGTCGGCCTGGTCCAGGTCCTCGGCACGTACATGGCCACCCGTTTCCACCACACCAGTGCACGCGGCTTGAATGGCCTCGCGATCGGCTTGCTGACGGTGGGGACCGTGGCCCTCGTCGCCCGTCGCCGCTATCCGGGCACCGTGCTCGGCATCACGTTCGGTACCACGCTGGCCTACTGGGTTCTCGACTACCCCCGGGGGCCGATCTTCGCCGCCCTGGTCGTCGCCTTCATCACCGCGCTCGTGGCCGGCAGGCGTCGGCTGGCATGGTCCTCGGCCGCCGCCGGGTTCGTGTTGTTCCTGTGGCTCGGTGCGATCTTCGGCACCCAGCGGACCACCCTCCCCGGAGCCGCCGGGCTGGCCGCATGGCTTCTGGTGCTGGCCGGCGCCGGCGAGATGCTCAGGTTCAGGCGGGAGCGGGCGACGGCCCGAGCGCGCACGCTCGAGGAGGAAGCGCGACGGCGTACGAGCGAGGAACGTCTGCGCATCGCCCGCGAGCTCCACGACGTCGTGGCCCACAACATCTCGCTCATCAACGTGCAGGCCGGCTCCGCCCTGCACCTGATGGATCAACAACCCGAGCGGGCGCGCACCGCGCTGTCGGCCATCAAGGACGCCAGCAAGGAGACGCTCGTCGAGCTCCGCTCGGTCCTGGGAGTGCTCCGCCAGGTGGACGAGGCGGCGCCCCGATCTCCCGCGCCGGGCCTCGGGCGCCTCGACGAGGTGGTGAGCCGGGCCACCGCAGCGGGCCTTCCCGTGCACGTCGAGATGGAAGGCGCCGCCAACGGTCTTCCTCCGGCCGTCGACCTGGCCGCGTACCGGATCGTGCAGGAATCGCTCACCAACGTGACGAGGCACGCAGGCCCGGCCCGCGCCACCGTGCGCATCTCCTACGGGGAACGAGACCTGGTCGTGCAGATCGACGACGACGGCATGGGCGGACCTGCGAACGGCGCGCGAAGTTCCGGCAACGGCATCCTCGGCATGCGCGAGCGGGCCGCCGCTCTGGGGGGCACCGTGCAGACCGGACCCCGTACCGGCGGGGGCTTTCGGGTCCGGGCCTGGCTGCCGGTCGACAAGGCCCCGTGATCCGGGCCCTCCTGGCCGACGACCAGGCCCTCGTGCGGGCGGGGTTCGCGGCACTGCTCGACGCCGACGACGCCATCGAGGTGGTCGGCGAGGCAGGCGACGGCGAGGAGGCGCTGCGCCTGGCCAGAAGCCTCCGACCGGACGTCGTGCTCATGGACATCCGCATGCCCGGCGTCGACGGCCTGACGGCGACGAAGACGATCGCCGCCGACCAGGCGCTGTCCGCTGTGCACATCGTCATCCTCACGACCTTCGACCTCGACGAGTACGTCTTCGAGGCGATCTCGTCGGGGGCCAGCGGCTTCCTGGTGAAGGACACCGAGCCGGTCGAGTTGCTACGAGCGGTGCGAGTGGCGGCCGCCGGAGACGCCCTCCTGTCTCCGGGCGCGACCCGGCGTCTCATCGCCGAGTTCGCCACGCGGGCCAAGCGGCCCAAGCCCCCACCGGGCCTCGACGCCCTGACCGACCGTGAGCGCGAGGTGACACGCCTCGTCGCCGCCGGGTTGTCCAACGATCAGATCGCCGGGCGTCTCCTCGTCAGCCCGGCGACGGCAAAGACCCACGTGAGTCGGGCCATGGTCAAGCTCAACGCCCGTGACCGGGCCCAGCTGGTCGTGTTCGCCTACGAGTCGGGCCTCGTGCGTCCCGGCTGGCTGGAGTAGCCCCGTACTCCAATCGGGGCACCGCACGGCGAGGAGCCTGCTGCAATCGCAGTAGTCCGAAATGTCTCCGCGTAGGACGACATGGCCGCCCACTCTCGCCACCATGACCGCATGACCTCGTCGATCACCACGACCACCGCGGTCGCCGCTCGGGCGGTGGCTGCCACCAAGATCTACGGCGCCGGAGACGCTGCGGTGCAGGCTCTCGATGCCGTCAGCATCGAGCTGGCCGACGGCCGCTTCACCGCCATCATGGGCCCCTCGGGCTCGGGGAAGTCCACGCTCATGCACTGCCTCGCCGGTCTCGACGACCTGACCTCGGGCCAGGTGTACATCGGCGACATCGAGCTCGGATCGCTTCCCGACCGGGAGCTCACCCTCCTGCGCCGGCAGCGTCTCGGCTTCGTCTTCCAGTCGTTCAACCTCATCCCGACCCTGAGCGCGGCGGAGAACATCGCCCTTCCCGCGCTCTTAGCCGGAAGGCGGCCGGACGAGGAGTGGGTGAGCTCGGTCATCGACGCGGTGGGTCTGCACGACCGCCTCGAGCATCGACCGGCCGAGCTGTCGGGCGGCGAGCAGCAACGCGTGGCGGTGGCCAGGGCGCTGGCCATGCGTCCGGACATCATCTTCGCCGACGAGCCGACCGGCAACCTTGACTCCCGGTCCGGCGCGGAGCTGCTCGGCTTCCTCCACCGGGCCGTCCGCCAGCTCGGTCAGACGGTCGTGATGGTGACTCACGACCCGTCCGCCGCGGCACAGGCCGACACGGTGGTGTTCCTCGCCGACGGCCACATCGTCGACGAGATGGCAGAGCCCAGCGCGGAAGCGATCTTCGACCATCTCAAGACCCTCGGGGCCTGACCGCCATGATCACCGTGACCTTCAAGGGGCTGTGGGCCCGCAAGCGGCGGCTGGTGGGGACGCTCATCGCCGTGTTCCTGGGCGTGTCCTTCCTGGCCGGCGCCCTGGCGCTGAGCGACACGCTCGGGGCCAACTTCAACACCCTGTTCGCCAACGCCAACGCCGGCACCGACGCTGTCGTCCGCAGCACCACTGCCCTGGGTTCCGGACCGCGGGCGCCGCGCACGCTCATCCCCGCGTCGCTCGTGCCGCAGGTCGGCGCCGTCGATGGCGTGGCCGACGCCCAGCCCTCGATCACGGGTGACGGCCAGCTGATCGGCGCCGACGGCAAGGCCATCGGCGGCATCGGTCCGCCCAGGATCGCCGCCAACTGGGTCCCCGACCCCGCGCTCAACCCCTACCGGCTGGTGTCGGGGCGGGCACCCCAGTCCGACAACGAGGTCGTGATCAACCAAGGAGCGGCCAAGACCGGCAAGCTGGCCCTCGGTCAGACCACGACCGTGGAGACTCCCCAGCCCGTGACCGTGCGGATCGTCGGCATCGCCACGTTCGGGACGGCCGACGGCTTCGGGCCGGCGACCTACACCGCCTTCAGTCTTGCCGGGGCCGAGCGGTACATCAGCGGCCGGCCGGGCCAGGTGACCAGCATCTCGGTCAAGGCCGCCCCCGGCGTGAGCCAGGACACCGTGGTCAACCGGATCCAGGCCGCGCTGCCGGCGGGCGTCGAGGCGATCACCGGGGCCCAGCTCACTCAGGACAACATCGACAACATCAACAGCTCGTTCCTCGACACCCTGCGGATCTTCCTGCTGGTGTTCGCGGGCATCGCCCTGCTGGTCGCCACGTTCAGCATCTCGAACACCTTCTCGATCCTCACCGCCCAGCGCACCCGGGAAGCGGCGTTGCTCAGGGCCATCGGCGCCTCGCGCCGCCAGATCCTGGCCTCGGTGGTCGTCGAGGCGCTGATCGTCGGCACCGTGGCCTCAGCGCTGGGGGTGCTCGGCGGGCTGGCCATCGCGGGCCTGCTGAAGGGACTGTTCGACAGCTTCGGGTTCGCGCTTCCCGCGGGAGGCCTGACCGTCACCGCCGGCAGCGTCATCACCGCCCTCGTCGTCGGCGTCCTGGTCACCGTGGCCGCCGGCCTCTCTCCGGCCGTGCGAGCATCCCGCACCCCACCACTCGCTGCGCTCCGGGAGACCACCACGCAGGTGGCGCCGACCTCGAGACGCCGGGTCGCGGGCCTGGCTCTGGCCGCCGTCGGGATCGCGGTCATCCTCGTCGGGCTGACCGGCTCGGGGAACGGCGTCCTGGCCCCCGTCGGCCTGGGGGCGGTGGCCGTCCTTGTCGGCATGGTCGTGCTCGGCCCGGTCGTGGCCCGGCCGGCGAGCGCGGCGATCGGCTGGCCCGCAGCCCGGGTGCGCGGGCTACCCGGGGTTCTCGCTCGGGGCAACGCCATGCGCAATCCCCGGCGCACGTCGGCTGCGGCGACCGCCCTCATGGTCGGCGTGGCGGTGGTCACCCTGTTCACGGTCTTGGCGGCGTCGCTGAAGACGTCGATGAACAACGGTGTCGCCGGATCGTTCCAGGGTGACCTCGCCATCACCCCGGGCGGGTTCGGCGGCGGAGGCGGAGGCGGCGGCGGGCTCTCCCCCCAGCTCGCCGCCGCCGCCGCCCAGCTGCCGCAGGTGCAGGTGGCGACGGGACTGGGAACAGGCAGCGGCCGGGGCGACGACGCCCTGATCGCCGGCCACAGCCAGAACCTCAGCGTCGTCGACCCGAGCCAGATCGGCACGGTGCTCGACCTTCACACAGTCGGCGGCTCGGTCTCCGGCCTCGGCGCCAACCAGCTGGCGGTGTCCCAGCGCGAGGCCGACAACAAGCACTGGCGACTCGGCACACCGCTGTCGGTCACCTTCCCCGACGGCACCAACAGCTCACTCGCGGTGGGCGCCATTTACCAGAGCCGCGACCTGGCCGGAGACTACGTGCTCCCTCAGGCAGCGTGGTCATCCCACGCAGTCCAGACGGTCGACTCGGCCATCCTCGTCAAGCTGCGGCCAGGGGTCAGCACCGCCGCCGGGGAGACGGCGCTGCGTCAGGTGGCCACGTCGTATGGCAGCCCGACCGTGCAGGATCGCCAGGCCTTCGTGACCTCGGCGGGAGGAGCCATCAACACCGTGCTCGGCATCGTCTACGTGATGCTGGCCCTCGCCATCGTGATCGCCCTGTTCGGGATCGCCAACACGCTCTCGCTGTCCATCTTCGAGCGAACACGCGAGCTCGGCCTGCTCCGGGTCCTGGGTGAGACCAGACAGCAGCTGCGGGCGACCCTGCGCTGGGAATCGGCGATCATCGCCCTCTTCGGCACGGTCGGCGGGCTGGGGCTCGGCGTGTTCCTCGGCTGGGCACTGGCTGACGCCATGAACATCGCCCAGGGCATCGCCACCTTCACGGCCCCGCCCGCGCAGCTCCTCGTCATCCTCCTCGTCGGAGGACTGGCCGGGATCGTCGCAGCCCTCCGCCCCGCCCGCCGTGCGGCCCGTCTGCCCATGCTCGCCGCCATCGCCACGGAGTAGCAGATGCCCATGCCCGGACAGGCGATCGCCATGCTCGCCGCACGCCAGTCTCGGCCGCTGCGCAACGCGAAGCGGCGTCGGGCTCAAACAGTGCGGCGTTGCTTGGCGCGGGCCTTCGGCGCCCGCCGGACGGACCGCTTGGCGTCTGCCTCCTCGTCCACGAGGGAGTGGAAGCACGGACGGAGGAGATCGGTGATCTCCTCCGGATCGGCATCCTTCAGTCCATCGAGTTGGAGGAGGTAGCGACCCACGATCACGCCGATCATCGTCGCCGACACGAGTCCGGCGCGCAGGGCACCTTCTGCTCCTCCGATGGCGGTGCCCACGACCTGACCGCACTCACGGGACAGGGCCCGACGGACGCCATCGGCGGCCTGGGGGTGGGTCAACATCGAGCGCAGCAGCGCCAGCTGCGCCTCCGGCTCTCCCTCCAGCTTGTGTCCGAGCTGGGCGAGCAGGCGATCGGCCAGCTCCTCCTCCGGCCCGACGACCACGTCTTCGAGGTCGACACGGATCGCGGCGCCGAAGAGCTCCTCCTTCGATCCGAAGTAGTGCATGACCAGCGCCGGATCGACTTGGGCCTCGGCCGCCACCCCACGGATGGTCGTCCGGTCGTAACCGGCCTCGGAGAACAGCTCGCGGGCGGCGCAGAGGATGCGCTCCTGGGTCTGCTGGCGGCGCTCTCCTCTAGGTACTGGGAATTCGCTCGCCGTCTCCACAGTTTCATTCTACAGACGTTGACAAGCTGTGCGGATCATTCTACAGTCGTTGAATCAACGTCCGTTGAACTTATCGTCCCTGGGTGAACGCGCCCCGAGCCGAGGAGAACGCCGGTATGGCAATGACGACTGCCGAGGTGGGCCGAGCGCCTTCGAGCCTGACCAGGTACAAGTGGGCGGCGCTCGCCGTGCTGGCCCTCGCCCAGCTCATGGTGGTGCTCGACACGACGATCGTGAACGTGGCCCTGCCGTCCATCCAGCGGGCCCTTCACTTCTCGTCGGCCGCCAGCCTCCAGTGGGTCGTCAACGCCTACATCCTGGCCTTCGGCGGCTTCCTCCTGCTCGGCGGGCGGGTCGCCGACCGCTACGGCCGGCGTCTCGTCTTCGTCGGGGGCGTCACCCTCTTCGTGATCGGGAGCCTGGCGGGCGGCCTGGCCAACTCTTCGAGCCTGCTCATCGCCTCACGGGCTGTCCAGGGCCTGGGAGGCGCGTTCATGGCGCCCGCCGCGCTGAGCCTGATCACCGTGATCTTCACCGAAGGCGAGGAGCGCAACCGGGCCCTCGGAGTGTGGGCTGCCATCGCCGGTACCGGCGCCGCCATCGGGCTCCTGCTCGGCGGGGTGCTCACCAGCGGACTGTCGTGGCGGTGGGTGTTCTTCGTCAATATCCCGATCGGCGTCTTCGCTGCCCTGGCGACCTACCGGTTGATGGGCGAGAGCCGCGATCCCGTAGCCGGTGGCTTCGACGTCGCCGGGGCCGTCACCGCGACGGCCGGACTCGGCACGCTCGTGTTCGCCCTGGTGCGGGCCAACGTGTGGGGTTGGGGATCCCCCACCACCTTCAGTGTCTTCGCGCTCGCGGTGGTCCTGCTGGCCACGTTCGTAGTGCTCCAGCTCCGGCGCCGCCATCCGCTGGTGCCGCCGCGACTGTTCCGGAGCCGGACCCTTGTCGGAGCCGACCTGGGCATGCTCCTCGCCGGGGCCGGGCTGTTCGGCATGTTCTTCTTCCTGACGCTCTACATGCAGGACGTCCTGCACTACTCGGCGCTGAAGACGGGACTCGGGTTCCTGCCAATCTCGGCCGTCATCATCGCCAGCGCGGGCATTGGCTCGCGGATCCTCACCCGGGTGGGAGCCCGTCCGATCCTCGTCACCGGCTTCCTGATGGCCGCCACCGGGCTGGCCCTGCTGGTGCGGGTCTCGCCCACCACCGGCTACCTCGACGTCGTCCTGCCTTCCATCCTGCTCATCGGCGCCGGCATGGGGGCGGCCTTCGTGAGCATGACGTCGTCCGCGGTGGCAGGGGTCCCGAGGGAGGACGCCGGCGTCGCCTCGGCTCTGCTCAACGCCAGCCAGCAGATCGGCGGGTCACTCGGGCTGGCCGTGCTGACCGCCGTGGCGACCGCCCGCTTCGACGCCGTGCGGCCCATCCATCCCACCGCGGCGTCGGTGGCCTCCGCCACCACGAGCTCGTGGACGTGGGGCTTCGTCGTGGGTGCCGTGCTGCTCCTGGGTGCAGCCGTGGTGGCTGGTTTCCTCGTCCGGGTCCGCCGGGAGGACCTGTCCCCGGACGGACCGGGACTCGCCGGCGAAGCTGCGGACGAGGCAACTGAAGGTCGCGTGCTGCCGGAGCTCGAGCTGACCTCCGCGAGCACTGAGGTACGCGTCGAGTAGAGGGGCCCTCAGGCGTCGGCCCTGGCCATCCCCAGGCGTCGACCGAAGACGAAGGCCAGTCCGTACAGGACGGCCACGAGCACCAGCAGGAACCGGTAGCCCGTCACGAAGGCCAGGTACTCGAGGATCCCTCCGACAATGGCGCCCAGCAGGTTGGCGCCAAACGCCATGGTCGACGACGCCGACTCCCTGAAGCGCTGTGCGAACACCAGGTTGGCCAGAAACACGGGGGCGAAGGCGATCGCCGCCGCGGCCACGAAGCGCAAGGCAGGAGACAGGCTCAGCAGCGATTCCTGGGGAACGGCCCAGGCGACCACAAGGGCGACGAGCAAACCCCCGTAGAGCAAGTTCGTCCTCGGCAACGTGACCCGGCGTGCGACCTCGACCGCGGCGAAGACGCTGAGCAGCACGCCTGCGAACACCAGCGAGTTCACGAACCAGGTCGTACCGAACAGCAGGGCGAACTGCACCACGTTCTTCGTCTCCAGCAGGAGGAAGGCTGCACCCATCCAGAACAGATCGAGATAGCGAGCCATGGGACGGAGCGGTCCGGCCGCGACCCGGACGAGGAGGAGGGAGGCCGCAAGGATCAGCCCGATCGTCCACAGGTACGGGGCTGGGATGGAGGGCGTCTTCAGGTACGGGAACGGGTGATCGTCAGAGGCGGGAGTGAGGCGGGCGCCCCGCCAGGGTGTGGTGCAGTTGGGCGCAGCCCCGTTGAGGTCTTCGGTGAGCACCGCCTGCTGGCGCCCGCCGAGCGGCGCCCCGACCTCCACGCAGGGAGCGTTCGGGTACACCTCGGCGAGGGTGTTGGCGTAGCGGTCCAGAAGGAACGGCTGGTAGTAGTTGTACATCGAGAAGGTGCCGTTGGGAGCCAGATGGGACCGCGCCGCCTCGACGGCCTGCTGGGTGAGGAGGTAGTTCTCCAGCCCGAGATTCGACTGGCCACCGATGACCGTGAGCGAGTCGGGGAGGGCGAACAGGATCAGCCCGTAGTGCTTGGTCGTCTGCTCCAGGTAGGCGCGGCCGTCATTGATGTGCACGCTGACCCGAGGGCTCAGGTAGGGATTGTCGGCGTTGTGCTCCCGGCCCAACTGGGCGATGGCCGGGTCGATCTCGACGGCGTCGACGTGCTTGGCCCCTTCCGAAAGGGCCACGGCCACATCGTTCCCGGTACCGGCCCCGATCACCAGCACGTTGTCGAGGGCGCCCGGCGCGACGTGCCGGTAAGGGAAGAAGTAGAAGGGCAGGATCTTGCGCAGGGTGTCGACGGGGTAGACGGTCTGGTGCGGAATGTTGTTGGCCGACACCACGAGCACACCGTGTGTGCCCTGGGGCTCGAAGGCGGTGACCTTGTAGTAGGGAGACCACTGGTCGAAGGCCGAGGTGGACTCGACGGCCAACAGCGCGATCACGGCGAGCGCCGCCGCCACGTACCACCACCGCAGGCGGCCCCACAGCAGCAGGATCATCCCGATCCCGACGACCACGCCCCAGACCACCGGAGAAAGGCGCAGGAACGAGAGCAGGGAGAAGATCGCGATCCCTCCGATGCTGCCCACGATGTCCAGGCGGTAGGCCTCCAGGGGAGCGAAGCGGGAGAACGTGCGGGCGACGGCCTGGCCCAGGCCCGCCATCACGGTGGTGACCAGCAGGAAGATGATCGACAGGCTCAACCATTCCGGCAGGGCGTCAGCGCCGCCGCGACCCTGGAGCTGATGGGAGCCAGCCAGGCCGTAGGCCTTGACCGGGAACACGAGCACGAAGGCGACCAGGGCTGCCAGCGCGAGCGGCGCCCAGCGTGACACGTCCCGCCGGGAGCTCCCGAGCAGAAAGCCGACGCCGATGCCGAGGAAGCTGGCCAGCAGCGCGAAGTTGGTGATGTAGGCCAGGTAGACGTTGTTGGCGGCCGTCCAGCGGATCAGGGCCAGCTCGGTGAAGAGCATGAGGAAGCTGAGCAGGACGAGGCGCCACGGGCTCGGGCGGGCCTCGGCGAGCGGAAGCTCGCTGGGCATGCGGTCCGGCGGGTCGGCGCTCTGGACGTCAGTCACCTGCATGTCGCGGCAAGTCGTACCCGGCAGAAAACAACCGCAACCGGGCAGACGCGTACGTCAGCTCACCGAGGTCCAGAAGTCCTGGAGCACGTCGGCTCCCCGCGCCGGGTCCTGCAGCATCCACCAGTGTCCGAGGCCGGCGAGCTCGGCAACCTTGGCCCCCGCCCGGCCGGCGCCGGCGCGGGCGCTGGAGACCGACAGGAACGGGTCGTCAGAGGGCAGCAGCGCCAGTCCGAGCGCCGGAATGTTCTGGAAGTCAGCGGCCCACTCGCGGCCCACGTCCACCGCGGAGCGGTAGAGGGCCAGGATGCAGTCGGTCATGGTCGCGTCGGGCCAACCGGCCATGAGCAGGGCCTGGTCGGCGGGGACGCCGAACGACGCCAAGGTGCTCGCTCCCTGCTCGGGAGGGACGGCCAGCTGCTGCTCCCAGAACGCCTCACCCGCATCGGAGGTCTGCCAGACCTTGGCGAGCTCGTGCCACTCGAACCCGGGATCACCGAGCCCGGATGCGTCGGTCACCCAGGAGCGCACCAGATCGGGACGGATGCTGACCAGCCGCACCACGAACCCGCCGCCCCAGTCGTGGCCGACCAGATCGATCTGCCCGTCTGCCCGCAGCCGCTCGAGCTCGGCGACGAGCCAGGAGACGTACTCCTCCTTGGTGGCGCCGAAGCCCCGCGGGCGCTCGCAGCCGAACCCCGGCAGTTGCAGGGCGACGACGTCATCACGATCGAGGTGGGCGCGCAACGGGTCCCATACTGCCGATGTCTCCGGTACGCCGTGGACCAGGACCGTGGGCATGAGCGCCAGCTCCTTGTTCGTGCGGAGCGCCCATTATGTCGTGACGGCTTCGCCGCCACGCTGGTCGCGGCGGTCAGGCAGGCGGTCCGGTGGTCAGTTGCACGCCCGTCGTGTGGTGCTGGCCGGACTGGTCCACCCAACCGACGTTCACCGTCTCGCCGACGTGGTGCGGGCTGATGGCGGAGCTCAGGGACTTGGCGGAGTCGACGGTCTGCCCCCCGAAGGACACGATGACGTCACCAGCCGCCAGCCCCGCGGACTGGGCCGGGCTGCCGGACTCGACACCTTGGATGAGGGCCCCCGAGCTGACGGGCGCCTGGTTGCCGGACCCGCCGGAGCCGCCGAAGCCGCCGCCGCCGAAGCCGCCACCAAAGGGGTCGCCGTTCGAGCCGGACTGACCACCGGCGTCGCTGACCTCGACGCCCAGGAACGGCCGGCCGCCGACCTGCACGTTGCCCCCGCCGTGCCCACCCTCGATCTGCTTGACGATCGACAGGGCGCTGTTGATGGGGATGGCGAAGCCGACGTTCGACGAGGAGTTCGTCGACTCCTGGGAGCCACCGGTGGCGGCCGCCGTGGTGATGCCGATGACGTGCCCGGACCCGTCGACGAGGGGGCCTCCGGAGTTGCCGGGGCTGATCGGCGCGTCCGTCTGGATCAGGCCGTTCAGAGTCTCCGAGCCGCCGTTCCCGCCGCTGGCGGTGATCGTCCGGCCGAGGGCCGACACCGTGCCCTGGGTCACGGTCGGCGCTCCCTGGAGGTCGAGCGCGTTGCCGATGGCGAGCACCGGCTGGCCGACCGCCACCTTGGAGGAGTCACCAGGGGTCACCGTCGCCAGCCCCGACACGCCCTGGATCTGCAGCAGGGCGACATCGTCCGTCGCGTCCGTGCCCAGCACCTTGGCTGGGAGGTTGCGGCCCCGTCCGTCGAGCTTGACGGTGACGCTCGACGCGTCCTCGATCACGTGGTTGTTGGTGAGCACCTCTCCGGAGGGCGTCAGGACCATGCCGGTCCCCGCCGCGCCGCCGCCCTGGCCGACGAGATTGGAGGTGACGTCCACGACCCCCGGATCCACCCGTGACGCGATCGCCGACGCGTTCAGGCCGTTGGCAACACCGGCCGACGGGGGGGACGAGGACTGCGGAGAGGCGGTGACCGGGTTCGAGCTCGAGATGCTGTTCAGACCGCGGATGGCGAAGGCGATGGCGCTCCCGACGCCGCCCACGAGCACGATGGCGGCAGCCATCGCGGCCAGCACCGCCAGCCAGACCCGATGAGGCCCGGGCGGGCGCCGAGGAGGGGGAGGGCCCCACGCCCCATACGGCGAGCCGTGGTCCCAGCCACCGCCGTAGCCGCCACCACCGCCGTAGCTGCCGGAGCCGCCGGACGCACCAGGATCGCCGTACGGCGACTGAGTCCCCCAGGTCGGCACCGAGCGGGTGGGCTCGTGCCAGGGGGGCATCTCAGACGTCGGTGGTCCCTCGGGCCTCTCTTCTGCCATCCCTACGAGACTCCCATGTTCGGCTGCTTCCTTCAGCAGCACCGGGGCGCGGTGGTATTCCTTGCGAGTGTCGCGGCTTACCCTGGGAGCGACCTGGGAAGTCCCTGGGGCCCCTCCAAGAAACCGCGAGCCGCGTCCGATATCGACCCGGTTCGGGTCTCGGGTCCGGTTTCCGAACCTTCGGTAATCGGTCACCACCAGTTCGGCTGCTGGTTGGGTC
>DASXCO010000157.1 GCA_036491125.1 Acidimicrobiales bacterium
TCGCGCCTCCCATCGAGTTCGCCGAGGAGGCCGAGCCTCACAGCAGGGCTGACGGCTGGCCTTGGTCGCGACCCGAACTGGCGACGCACCAGCGCTGCCCCAAATAGCTGACTATCGTTCCTCCGCTGTAGCTGAGCTCTAACATGGTCACTCCGGGCTATGGACCGCTCATACAGGACCGATGTGAGAAGGCCTCTCGACTGGGACCGCGCGTCCCTTCACTGGACTGCTGTTCTCCGGCACAGTAGCGAGCACCCGTGACCACGCCGACGCGGCCGAGTAGCCAGGAGGACAGCGCATCGTCCTACCGGGGCCCCGTGAGGGCCCCGGCTCGGACCGACACCACTATCGCTGCTGGCCTGCCCGAGAGCTTCAAGTATCGCCTCAAGCGCCTCCTCCTGGGCGCCCCCCTGGTCAGCGAGGACCTGAGCAGGCAGCGCCTGGGGAAGCCGACGGCGCTGGCCGTCCTGTCCTCGGACGTCATGTCGTCGTCGGCCTACGCCAGCGAGCAGATCCTTCGGGTCCTGGTGCCGGTCATCGGCGTGGCCGCCTTCTCCCTCGTCACCCCGATCACGCTCGTGATCCTGGCAGTGCTGGCGGTGGTGACGGCTTGCTACCGGGAGGTCGTGAAGTCCTACCCCAAGGCCGGGGGCTCGTACGTGGTGAGCAGGGACAACTTCGGGCCCAACGTGGCCCAGATAGCCGGCGCGGCGCTGCTCATCAGCTACACCATCACAGTGGCGGTCTCGGTGGCGGCCGGTACCGATGCCATCATCTCGGCCGTCCCCGCCCTGGGCGGCCTGGACGTCCCCCTCTCGGTTGTCTTCGTGATCCTCATCGCCTTCGGGAACCTCCGGGGCATCCGGGAGGCGGGGCGCGTGTTCGCGGTGCCCACCTACTTCTTCATCGTCAACATGGCCGTGCTGATCGCCTTCGGCCTTGCCCGGGCAGCGTTCGGGAACCTCCCCCAACACCAGGTCCATGCCGCTGGGGCCGTGTCTATCGGTCAGTCAGGTGCGGGCCTCCTCTTCGGGGCCTCCATCTTCATCGCCCTGCGTGCCTTCGCCAACGGGGCGTCGGCCATGACTGGTACCGAGGCGATATCCAACGGAGTCAGCGTCTTCCGGGATCCCCAGGCCAAGAATGCTCGCACGACCCTCGTTGCAATGAGCACCATCCTGGGCACCATGTTCCTGGGCATCTCGGCCCTGGCCGCGCTCACGCACTCGGTGCCATTTTCCGGCGGGACGCCCACTGTCATCTCTGAGATCGGCAAGCTCGTCTACGGAAGCGGCATCGGGGGCTCGGTGCTCTTCTTCTTGCTGCAGGCGGGCACCGCCTTCATCCTGATCCTGGCCGCCAACACCAGCTACACGGGCTTTCCCTTCCTGGTCAGCTTCGTGGCCGAAGACTCCTTCCTGCCGCGACAGCTGACCGAGCGCGGGCACCGCCTCGTCTTCTCCAACGGGATCCTCGTGTTGACGGTGGCGGCCATCGTGTTGCTGGTGGCGACCCGAGCCAAGGTGGCGTCTCTCATACCCATGTACGCGATCGGCGTGTTCACCGGATTCACTATGGCCGGCGCCGGTATGGTCAAACACCACCTTCGGCTTCGGGAGGCCCAGTGGCGTCGGAGCGTGGTCATCAACGCCACGGCTGCGGTGACGTGCTTTGTCGTCGTCCTCGTCTTCGCCATCACCGAGTTCACCAAGGGTGCCTGGGTGGTCGTGGTGGTCATGCCGCTCCTCGTCTATGGGCTCGTTCGACTCAACAAGGAGTACCGGGCCGAGGACGCGGTACTCGAGGAGGGGGCGGCGGCAGCGGCGGCGGAAGCCCCGGTCCTGCGCCGTCACGCCGTGGTTGTCATGGTCGATCGACTCGATCTGGCCACGGCGCGGGCGATCCAGTACGCGCGGGCCCTCAACCCGGACGACTTGCGGGCCGTCCATTTCGCCATCGACAAGCGCAAGGCTCAGGCGCTTATCAAGCGTTGGGGCCGACTTGGGCTGTCCCAGCTGCCCCTCGACGTCATCGACACCCCCGACCGCCGCCTGGGCCGAGCGGCTCTGGAGCTCGCGGCCGACCTTGCCGACGGACAGACCGAGGTGAGCCTGCTGTTCCCCCGCCGTACCTACCGCCAGGCTTGGAGCCGGCTTCTTCACGACCGTACCGCTGACCGGATCATCGAGATCGTGAGCAAGCTTCCCCACGTGAATGCCACCATCGTTCCCTTCAACGTGGACTCGAACATCGACAGCAAGATGGCCACAACTGTCCTCGACAAACCTCAGCCCACCCGGCGCCGAGCAGCGCGACGAAAGCCAGGCGAGGAGGATCGAGGGGCGATGCCGACGGTGGCGGGGACAGTGCCCATCTCGGATCTCCAATGGCGCCAGCGCGCACGGGTCGCGGGACGCGTCCGCTCGGTGCGAATCCAGCCCTGGGCTGGGACCCCGGCCCTCGAGTGCAGCCTCGTGGACACGAGTGGTGAGGTCCTCACCATCGTGTTCCTGGGGCGCCGCGAGGTCGCAGGGATCCGAAACGGCACCAAGATGGTGGTCGACGGCGTGATCGGCGCCCACCGAGGCCGCCTGGCGATGCTGAATCCCATCTACGAGTTGCTGGAGGTCCCAGAAGCAGAGGAGGCCTGAGATGCGAACCCGGGACGTGGTGGCCGTGGGCGTCGGGGTAGTGGCCCCAGCGGCGGTGGCGGCCGCGCTGATCCCGGCCCGCGACCACATCGGCAGTGTCAATGTCGCCTTGGTCCTCGCCGTCGTCGTCGTGGGGGTGGCGGCTTGGGGACATCGGCTCGCAGCCTTTGTCGCCGCAGCCTCGGCCGCCGTGTTCTTTGACGTCCTTCACACGCGTCCCTACTACTCCTTCACCATCACCCAGCGGAACGACGTCATCACCACGGCGTTGCTGTTGATCGTCGGCGTCGCCGTCGGAGAGCTGGCCGTCTGGTCCCGAAAGCAGCGGGCGGCTGCCGCGGCCAGCAGCGAAGACATCGCCCGAATGCACACCATTGGTGATCTGGTGGCAGAGGGCCGACAGCTCGACCAGGTGATCCTGGCTGT
>DASXCO010000158.1 GCA_036491125.1 Acidimicrobiales bacterium
GCCTTCGTGCCTTCCCCATTGCCTTGACGAGCTCCGTCGCCGTGGCCTCCCAAGAAGACGGCCCGGGCGATGTCGTCGCGCTCGAGGAGCTCGGTGGCGGCTCCCTCGAAGCGGATCTCGCCCTTTTCCATGAACACGGCCCGTTCGCAGATCTCACACGCGACACTCAGGCTCTGCTCGACGATGACCAGTGTGATGCCGGCGTCTCGCAGGGACCGCACGATGGCCATGAGCTCCTTGACCACGACGGGGGCGAGGCCGAGGGACAGCTCGTCGATGCAGAGGACCTTGGGGTCGAGCAGGAGCGCCTTGGCCAGGGCCAGCTGCTGCTGCTCACCTCCCGACAGGCTCCCTGCCCGCCTGCGGAGGTAGCGCTCGAGCACCGGGAAGGTCTCCAGCACCCGGGCTGTGCGGGCTCGCACCGTGGCCCGGTCCCGGTGGATGGGGAGGGCCTGAATGTCGAGGTTCTCCCGCACTGTCAGATCCGGAAAGATGGCGTGGCCGCCGGAGATGAGGGCCAGGCCCCTCCCCACGAGGCGCTCCGCCGGTGTGGTGGTGATGTCGGCGCCCTCGAAGGTGATGGCCCCCGAGGACGGCGCCTCGAGGCCGCAGAGGAGCCGCAGCAGGGTGGACTTCCCGGCCCCGTTGGTGCCGAGGAGGGCGAGGGCCTCGCCCTCTTCGACCTGGAGGGACACGTCGAAGAGGACCTGGAGTCGGCCGTAGGAGAAGTTGACGCCATCGACGTCGATGATCGGTGCGATCGGTGCCGACAAGGCGTCGCTCATCGGGCCCGGAGGGGTCGGGCCCGCAGGGGCCGCTCTCGGACGGGCGGCGTCGGGGAGATGGGTGGGCTCGCCGGGGCCTCGTCGGTGCCCAGGTAGGACACGATCACCGCCGGGTCGGCCCGGACCTCGTCCGGCGTGCCCTCAGAGATCACCCGACCCTGGTCCATGGCGTAGATGCGGTCGCACAAGCCCATCAGCAGGGGCATGTCGTGTTCGATGATGAGCACGGACAGACCCAGCTCGTCGCGGATGGATCGCAGCAGGGGGCCGAAGGCCTCCGCCTCACGCTGGGCCACCCCACCGGTGGGCTCGTCCAGCAACAACACCTTGGGCACCGAGGCGACCTGGGCAGCCAGGTCGCAGATCCTTCTGGTGCCGGTGGACAGCTCGTCGGTCAGCACGTCGGCCCAGGCGGTCAGGCCGAAGCGCTCGAGCAACGCCCACGCCGCCTTGCGGGACGATCCCTCTCCCGCCCGCACCCAGGGCGCCGAGGCGGCCGAGGAAAGGAGCCCGACCCGGTGCTGGGTGCTCATGGCCACCTGCATGGTCTCGGTGACGGTGAGCCCGGGGAAGAGGGTGGCCTGCTGGAAGCTGCGCCCGAGGCCGAACGTCGCCCGCAGCTCGGGGGGAAAGTCGCCCACGTTCACCCCGGCCACTGCCACCGAGCCGCCGTCGGCGCGAAGCACGCCGGAGATCACGTTCAGCAGCGTGGTCTTGCCCGCCCCGTTGGGTCCGATCAGCCCGACGATCTCGCCCTCTCGTACCTCGATCGACGCCCCTTCGAGAGCTTGCTGTCCGCCAAAGGCAAGGCGCATGTCCTCGACCGCCAGGGCTGGCGAATGGGCCGCGGCAGTGTCGCGCTCGGTCGTCTCGGCGACCATCGCATCCAGGCGGCCCTGCCACCACGACTGCACGGCGCCGGCGATCCCCTGGGGGAACTTCCGCAGGGCGAGGACCAGCCCCAGGCCACCGAAGAGCAGCTCGAAGCCGACACCTGAGCCCGCTGCGGAGCTGAAAAGGTCTGAGATCAAGGGGCTCAGCAAGAACGTCATTCCGTAGACGACGACCCCACCGGCCACCGCCCCGGCCACCGAGCCGATGCCGCCGATCACCACCGCAGCAAGCACGGCGAGGGACAGGTCGGCCGGGAACTGTGTGGCGGAGACGTTGCGCCAGGCGTCGGCCCACAGGACCCCGGCCGAGCCGGCGAGGAACCCCGAGACACACAGCGCCCCCATCTTGACGGTGGTGGGTGTCACCCGGAACGACGCAGCCCGGGCTTCGTCGTCTCGAACGGCGATGATGAGGCGGCCCGGTTGCGAGCGCCTGAGAGCCCACATCGCAGCCGCCGCGACCACGACCACGCCGAGGGCGACGTAGTAGACGGCGAGCTGTGACGAGGGGCTCCCCAAGCCGGCGGCCAGGCTCGGCTGCTGGAGGACAATCCCGAATGGTTGAGCCGACCCGAACCAGCCCTTGTGGAACAGCCAGTCAGGAGCGACGACGGCGAACCCGAGGGTGGTCACCGCCAACGTCAGGCCCGGCACCCGCAAGGCGGGCAGAGCGACCAGCCCCATCAGGGCCGCACCCACGAGACCGCAGACGATCAGCAGGAAGAGCACCGACCAGCCCCTCGGCATCAGGTGGGCGGCGACGAAGGCGCCGGCACCGACGAAGGCGAACTGGCCCAGGCTCACCTGGCCGGCCCAGCCGATGGCAACGGTCAGCGAGAGTGAGACGACCGCGTAGGTGAGGACCAGGGCCAGGTCGAAGCGCGTTCCCTCGCTGTTGAAGATGGGAATCACCGGAAGGATGAGCCCCACGAACAGGGCTCCCGCCAGGAGGGTGCGCGGGGCGTAGCGGACGGTGAAACGGTCGCGGATGGCCTCGGGGATGCGCAGGGGCGGCCGGTCCTCGACGATGGCGCCCGCGGTGGCGAACACCCGTCCGATGGCGCCGCCGCGGATCAACACCATGGCGATGATGACCAGGAAGACGACGAGCTCCGAAGTCGCCGCGTTCGAGGTGAGGGCCAGTGCGATCTGCTGCGCCAGTCCGATCAGCAGTCCACCACAGAGGGCGGCAGGCAACGACGTGAACGCCCCGAGGGCGGCTGCCCCCAGGGCGAGCAGGAGCAGCTGTGGGCCGAGCACGGCCGCGGCGGAGCTACCGTTCGAGCCGAACGACGGGCTCTGGAGGATGGCGGCGATCGCCGAGAGGCCACCGGCGATGGCCCAGGTGATGGCGGAGACCCGGGCGGCGGACACGCCGGCAAGCCGGGCCGCATCGGGGTTGGAGGCGGCCGCCCGGATCATGGTGCCGAGGAGAGTGAACCGGAGGAAGGCGGCCAGGCCGGCGACGATGAGGGGCCCCAGGACAAGGACCATGATGTCGGCGCCGCTCAGGATCACGCCCCCCACGTGGACACTGGCCTGGAACGGCAGCGGGTAGCCGGTGTACACCTCCTTCGAGCTGCTCGGGCCGAGGGCCGGGATGAGGGCGAGGGCCAGCAGGACCTGGGTGACCCCGACCGTCACCAGCAGCAGCGAGACCGCGGACGCCGATCGGGCCCGCAGGGGCCGCACGACCCAGCGCTCGACCCCAAGGCCGACGACGATCCCCACGGGCACGCACACCCCGAAGGCGACCCACCAGCTCCAGCCCCAGTCGATGACGAGCTTGGCGAGCAGCTGAGCAGACAACGCGCCCAGCTGGGCGTGAGCCAGGTTCAGGAAGCGGTTGGACTTGTAGACGAGGACGATGCCCACGGCCAGCAGCCCGGTCAGCGTGCCGTTGATCAGACCCAGTACGAGCGTGCCAGAGCTCACGGTCGACTCCTTCGCATCAGAAGGACGGCGAGAAGTTCGGGCTGTCGAGCTGCCAGCAGCCGCAGGAGGTGTGGTAGGTCACGGGCCGCCAGAACTCCCCTCCATAGGTCGTGCCCGAAGCAGAGAAGCTGTTCGGCCCGTAGGGGAAGGAGAACGGCACCGGGCCCGCACGCTGCAGGCCGGCGGCCAGCTGATTCGGGGCCACGCTGGGAGCGTGGTCGACCGCGGCCGCGAACATCCACGCCGTGTCGCAGACCGCCCCCGAGAACTGGTCGGTCGACGCGATGGCGCCCGGCTGACCGTGGCTCGCCATGATCTGGTCGCACAGGGCGGTGGTGGCATCCTCCTTGAACCCCGGCGTCGTCTGCGCCCCGTACTGCTCGGGGGTGATGGCGAGGGCGTTGTTGAAGTTGTTGGGGTCCGGAGCGAACGGCGGGTTCCCGGAGATGGCGACACTTCCGTCATCCGGTAGCGTCCACTGGGGCCGAAAGCCCTGCGCCTGCGACTGCTTGGTGATGTTCTGCATGTCCTCGAGGTCGTTGTCGATCGTCGCCGTCGTGACCCCGTCGGCCTTGAACTTGACTACGGCCTGTTCGATCGAAGACGGCGACGCGAAGGCAGAGGGACAACCGAGGTCGGCGCGATCGATGGCGCTGGAGGGAACCCCGACCGCCTGGAGGTCGGCCAGCATCGCCTGGTTCACCTCGGGCTGGCAGTCCTTGTAGAAGATGCCGAGCTTCTTGAAGCCGTTGGCCGGGTTGAACATGTTGAACTGGCGGGATGCGAAGGCCCAATTGCGGTAGACGACCTGGAGCGCCCCGTCCCCGCTGAAGTAGTACGGGTAGTAGCGCTGGACGTCGGCTTGGGAGAGCTCGATCTCCTCGAACACAGGGATATGGGCTTGGAGCAGGCAGGTGTCCGGGCTCTGAGGCAGGAAGCCGAACAACACGGCGAAATCCTTGTGCTGGATGAACGAGAGGCATGCGCTCTGGGCGCTGGAGGGGTTGAACTCGTTGTTCGTCTGGAAGTCGGGGACGATCTTCTGACACGCCGCCCCGCCCGACTTGTTGATCGCGTCGAACATGGCGTTCCACATACCTTGTTGGCTGCTGGGCGAGGGGGCCCCGAAGACGCTGTTGAGCCCGCCGCTGTCGACCAGGACCACACCCACGTTCATGGTCTTCTGTGGACCCGAGCATCCCGCCAGAGACCCTCCGGGTGTGCCAGGCAGCCCGCCTCCCGCGGTGGCGCCGCTGCCGGCGACGGACCCACCTGGAGCCGCTGGCGCGCCGGCGGACCCCGGGCCTGCTGCAGCTGTGGTGCTACTCGCAGTGCCGGCGGTGTCAGCCGTTCCCGCCGTTTCTCCCGTCGCCTTTGCGCCACGGGTGCCGCTGCCGTATCCGACCCCGAGGTTGGTGGAGGGCCCACTGGCCAGGGGGACGGCGATCCAGACGACGAGGGCCAGGGCGGTGGCCACGGCACCGACCGCGGCGGCCTGCTTGCCGGGCGATGCCCGTCGCCACCACAGCCGGAACTCGAGGAACGGCGTCGTGGCCGTCATGCCATCCATGGCGGTGTCCCCTTCCCAGTCATCGAGGAACCGGCCCCTCCCACAGCCTCCACAACGCCACCGAAGCTGCGGGGCCCCGCGCCACCGAAGCCTTCAGGCAGGTGAGATCATCCGCCAGCTGACCGGCGGGCGCCGGAGCCTGCACCGCCTCGGAGACCACGGGCAACCCCGCGGCCACCGGGTAGCGACGCAGAGTGGCGGCGAACGCAGCTGGGGAGCTGCACGCACCAGCCCCGTCGAGCGAGCGGGCCACGAAGGACGCCTTCGACCACGCCTGGTTCGAGTCGAGGGCCGACCACACGGCGGCATCGGCGCTGGCGGTGCCGCCGTCGAGCCAGGCAACTCCTGCGGAGGGTTGGCCGGCGGCGTCACGGGCGGCCCCGAGTCCGGCCACGGTGTACGCGGCGATGGTGGCCGGCGTCGAGCCTTTCGGGGGCCCGCCCGTCCCGATCTCCACGAGCGGCACGGGCCCGAGCACCCCGAGGACCTGGGCCACCCAGGAGCCGAAGGCCGCCGGACCTCCGGGAGCGGCGGGTTGGGGCACCAACAGAAGCGAGACCAGGGTGCCGTGGCGTACGAGATCACCGAGGGCGCTCGCGAGGCCGGGTGACACCGTGGCTCCCTGCACCAGTCCCACCGGCACGATGGGGGTCCTGCCCGCCATCTCGACCCTGAGCCCGGGACTCCAGGTCGCGTTCGGGCCGCCCGA
Source organism: Acidimicrobiales bacterium (assembly GCA_036491125.1). NCBI lineage: Bacteria > Bacillati > Actinomycetota > Acidimicrobiia > Acidimicrobiales > Acidimicrobiales bacterium. The sequence continues at coordinate 5,893 of DASXCO010000158.1, forward strand.
GGCACCCACCGGGGAATCGACGTACATCCAGCGCGTGGGCACCTGCGACGTGCCCGCAGCAGAACTGCCACCAGGAAGGGCTCCGGCCGGCGCCGTGCCCGAGCCGAGCACCTGGGCGCACACCGCACTCAGCTGGGCCGAGACGCCGTCCAGTGGTGTGTTGGTGGTCGGGAACGGCACGGGGCATGCGTCACTCGGCGAGGTGGGAGCACCGGGCGTGCTCGGGGCACTGGCGCCGTCCGGGGCGAGGCTCCCCGTGTCCCCGGAGGCCAAGTCCGGGCTTGCGCCTGCGTTGTCATCAGAGGCCGCGCCCGGGCTTCCGCTGTCGGTCGCGGGGCCGGTTGCCTCGGTCCCCAGTCCCGAGGCGTTCGCCGCCAGCTGCGCGCTCTGGCCCTGCGAAGATGCCGGGGCCTGGCCGGATGGCGTGGCCGAGCTCACTGGGAAGCCGGCCGCGAAGTTCGCCAGCACCCCGCCACCGGAGGGGACCGCGATCCAGGCGAGGAACGCCATCGCGGCGGTCCCCGCCGCGATGGCCCTGGATCGTGGGCCGTTCGACGCTCCCCGCCACCAGAGACGGAACGCCGGAAACGGTGCATCGGCATGCCTCATGGGCGATTGGGCGCCAACCACCGACCGACCGCAGCTCCGCCGCGTGGCGAACTCGGTGTGCCGCTCCTGGTCCCCATACCCCAGCGCTCCACTCGTCTCGGGAGCTATCTCCTGCTGTCTCCTTCTAGAGCGATGGAGCTATCTCCTTTTGAGCGCCCGATAATATGCTTCCCGATCGCGAAGAGCAACCTTCTCGCCAGGCGGCGAACGATCGATACGACCAACAATCGCCGCGACCAACGACGCGAGCTCTTCCGGTCCGGCGTTGGTCGTGTTGCGGCCGGCGCACGCGGGTAACCCGGCGTCAGGCCGGCGGTCGTGGTACTACGGCCACCGTTGGGATCGTGGCGCCGGCGCCGCACCGCAGCACGCTGTCGATCACTCGTAAGAGCTCGTCCACGTCGAGCAGCGCGCCGCTGAGGAGGTTGCGAGCGAGCCATATGGGGAAGACCTCGGCCGCGACCTCCTCGTCCCAGTCGGCACTGAACTCCGTGGCCGACGCCCCCTCCCCACCGGCGCAGTCGCCGACCGTGACCCGGGTGAAGCCGACGGCGGGATGCTCCGCTCGCCAAGCTTCGACCAGCTTGTCCAGGGCCGCCTTGCTGACGATGTAGGCGCCGAGGCCCGGCCACGGCGCCGTGATCGAGGCGCTCACCGAGGACAAGTAGGCGGCCACCCCCCGTGACGCCGAGAGGTGGGGGATCGCGGCGGCGGTGACAAGCGCGGCGCCGGTAACATTTGTGTCGAAGGCCCGCCGCCACGTGCCGGCATCGAGCTCGGCGAGCCGACCGAGGGGGCCGATGCCTGTCGCGTACACGAGGGCGTCGATCCCCCCCAACCCGCTCGCTGCCTGCTCGATCGCGTCGCGACACGACGCGTCGTCGGTAACGTCGCAAGCGATCGCCAGCGCGCCGGGGCCGGCCTCCTTCGCGGTGTCGACGAGGCGGTCGTGCCGCCGGGCAAGGAGCGCCACCGTGGCTCCGCGCTGCGCGAGTCCGATGCCGATGCAGCGGCCGAGGCCGCTCGATGCGCCGACGACAACGGTCCTCAACGGTGCAGTGGCCATGTCAGTCTCGCCATCTTGCCACGGACGAACTGTCGGCTCTGCGCTGCCACCAGCCCCTCCTTGGCCGCAAACTCGTTTCTTCCGCTCAGCAGAACGTAGATTACACTGAGCGAGGATACCGTTTTCACCGGTGCTCGCCACCTCGAAGGGAGTCGCCGATGCGCATCGGCCTCATGATCGGCCCGGAGCGAGCCCGCTACCGGACGAAGGTCGAGCGGCTCCTCACCGATGTCCGATGGGCGGAGGATGCTGGCCTGGCCACGGTCTGGATCCCGCAGATCCCCGACGAGTTCGACGCCCTGACCGCTGCCACGCTCGTCGGCGCCGAGACGACGAGGATCGAAATTGGTACCGCGGTGGTCCCGGTCCAGCCCCGGCACCCGATCGCGCTCGCTCAGCAGGCGCTGTCGGTGCAGGCAGTGTGCGAAGGTAGGCTGAGACTCGGGCTCGGCGTATCGCACCACTGGATCATCGACGAGATGCTCGGATTGCCCTACAAGCGTCCTGTCGTGACCATGGGCGCCTACCTGGACGTCCTCGACCAAGCCTTCGGAGGTCCCGGCACTGTCGACGTCGACAACGAGCTGTTCCGCGTCCACAGCCCCCTCGACGTCACAGACGTCGCCCCGACGCCGGTGCTCATGGCCGCTCTCGGTCCGCTCATGCTCCGGCTGGCCGGCGAGCGGACCGACGGCACGATCCTGTGGATGGCTGACGAGCGGGCCATCGCGTCGCATGTCATCCCTCACCTCACTGGAGCGGCGTCGGCCGCGGGCCGGCCGGCACCCCGTGTCGTCGCCGGCATCCCGGTGTGTCTCTGCAGTGAGCGGGAGGTCGACGCGGCGACCGCCCGGGCGAACCGGATCCTGGCCGAGGCGGAGGTGTCGCCGAACTACCAGCATCTGCTCGATCACGGCGACGCCCGCAACGTCGGGGACATCCTGGCCGCGGGCAGCGAGTCGACGATCGAGAAGCGCCTACGCGGCTTCGCCGATGCCGGCGTGACGGACGTGTCGGTCCGTGTGTTGCCGATCGGGGAGAGTCGCCCGGACCTCATCGCGTCGCTCGAGCGTACGCGTCAGTTCATATCGTCGCTCGCTCGATGAGTGCCACCCGCGCAGCCCGGTGGCCGAGCGTCACGGCGATGACGGCGGCTGCCGCCGAGCGGTTTGGAGACCAGCTCGCGATCGTGGACGGCGGGACCCGGCTCTCATACAGGGACCTGCGCGACGAAGCACGAACCTTCGGCGCGGCGTTGGTCGCGTCCGGCGTGGAGCCTGGCGACCGTGTGGCCATCTGGGGGTTCAACAGCGCCGAGTGGGTTGTCAGTGCGCTGGGGCTGTTCGAGGCCGCGGCGGTGCTCGTCCCCGTCAACACCCGGTTCAAGGGCGTCGAGGCGGCGGACATCCTGTCCCGGAGTGGGGCCAAGGTGCTAGTCACGGTCAGCGACTTTCTCGGGACGGACTACGTCGCCATGCTCCGAGCGAGCGACGCGGAGCTGCCCCAGCTCCGCACGATCGTGGTGTCGAGCGGTCACGCACCGGATAGCGCTTCGTCGTGGAGCGCCTTCCTCCGGCGCGGGACCGACGCGACGCGCGCCGAGGTCGCCCGGCGCAGCGCCGCCACGACCGCTGAGGACGTCTCCGACATCCTCTTCACCTCGGGCACGACGGGTGTCCCCAAGGGCGTGGTCCAGACCCACGCCCGGACGTTGCGCGTCGCCACTGACTGGGTGGCGATGACCGGCCTCACCGCCGGCGACCGCTATCTCATGGTCAACCCGTACTTCCACATGTTCGGGTTGAAGGCTGGGATCCTCGCGTCGGTCGCCGCCGGCGCGACGATGCTCCCCGAAGCGGTGTTCGACGTCGATCGCCTGCTCTCGCGGGTCGCCGAGGAGCAGATTACGGTGCTTCCTGGGCCACCCACCGTCTACCAGTCGATCCTCGACCACCCCGACCGCGGCCGCCACGACCTGTCGAGCCTGCGGGTCGCGGTGACCGGCGCCGCCGACATCCCGATCGAGCTCATCCGCCGCGTGGTCGACGAGCTGCCGTTTCCCACGATCATCACCGGCTACGGGCTCACCGAGGCGGGTACCGCGACGGCGACGTCCTTCGCTGACGACGTAGAGACCATCGCCACCACGGTGGGGCGTCCACGCCCGGGCTTCGAGCTGCGCATTGTCGACGACAAGGGCGTCGAGGTCCCGGCCGGAGATACCGGCGAGATCGTGCTGCGCGGGGGAAGCACGATGTTGCACTACCTCGACGACCCCGAGGGGACAGCGCGGGCTCTCCCCGAGGGCGGGTGGTTACGGACGGGTGACCTCGGCACGGTGAACGGAGCGGGCTGTCTACGCGTCGTCGGCCGGGCCAAGGACATGTTCATCGTCGGTGGCTTCAACGCCTACCCCGCTGAGATCGAGAGCGCCCTGCTCCGTCACCCCGACATCCAGGAGGCTGCCGTGATCGGCATACCTGATCAACGGCTGGGTGAGGTCGGCATGGCGTTCGTCGTCGTTCGGCAGGGGGTTGCCACGTCGGGCAGCGAGATCATCCGGTGGTCCCGCGACCAGATGGCGAACTACAAGGTCCCTCGGGCCGTCGAGGTGATCGATGAGCTGCCGGTCAGCGCCACCGGGAAGGTGATGAAGGACGTGTTGCGCGAGCAGGCGACGGCCTGATGGCGCCGGGCCTGATGCACCAGGGGCTCGAGCGGTCTGCCCGCCGCTTCGGCGATCGTGACTTCATACGGGCCGGCGAAGACATGTGGTCCTTCCAGGGGCTCGACGGCCTGAGCAACGCCTTCGCCCGGCACCTGGCGGTGAGCGGCGTGAACGCCAGAGACCGTGTCGTGGTCATGACCACGAGCCGCGTGGAGTTTGTTGTTGCCGTCCACGCCGTCAGCAAGCTGGGCGCGTCCGCCGTCCTCCTGAGCCCGGCGTGGAAGGCCCTCGAGGTCGGGCACGCGCTGGCGCTGACCGAGCCGGTCCACGCCGTGGCCGACGGGCCCGCGGTGGCCGTGCTGTCCGATCGCTTACGCGGGGGCGTGACTGATCTCGACGACCCGGCGATGACGGAGACGGTGTTCACCCTCGCTCCCGAGCCGATCACCGGCAGCGACGTCGACGACAGCGACGAGGCGGTCCTCGTCTTCAGCTCGGGTACGACCGGGCTCCCCAAGGCCGTGCGCCACTCGCACCGGTCGATTCGTCACGCCACGGCGCACTGGTGCGACGCCCTCGACCTCGGTCCCGACGACCGCTTCCAGGTGGCCACGCCACCGTCGCACATCCTCGGATTGTTGAACCTGCTCGCTGCGGCCGCCGCCGCGGCGACGGTGCGGCTGCATCCACGCTTCGACCTCGACGAGATCCTGGGCCGGATCGAGAGCGAACGTATGACACTCGAGATGGCCGTGGCGCCGGTCGCGCTGGCGATGGCAAAGCATCCTCGGCTCGAGGCGTACGACCTGTCATCGCTGCGCTACATCATGTGGGGCGCCACCCCGGTGAGTGAGAACGTCGCCAAAGTCGTGACCGAGCGCACCGGCGTCCGGTGGCTGCCGGCATACGGCGCCAGCGAGCTGCCGGTGATCGCCTGCAATCCCGTGCGAGAAACCGACGCCTGGCGACTCGACTCCGCCGGGCTGCCGCCGGCCGGCGTCGAGCTGCGGGTCGCGGATCTCGACACTGGCGAGCCCCTGGCGCCTGGCCACACCGGCGAGATCCAGGTCCAGAGCCCATCGGTCATGGCAGGCTACCTGCCAGCGGAGGCCACGGCCGGGGCATTCGCCGATGGTTGGTACCGCACGGGCGACGTCGGATGGCTCGAGCCCGAGGGATGGGTCCACCTGACCGACCGATCGAAGGAGATGATCAAGGTGAACGCCTTCCAGGTGGCGCCGGCCGAGATAGAGGCGGTGCTGCTCGACCACCCTGCGGTCCTCGATTGCGCCGTGTTCGGCGTGCCTGACGAGCGCGCCGGCGAGGTGCCAGCCGCAGCCGTGCAGCTGGACTCCTCGCACCCGGTTGCCGATGGGGAGCTTCAGCGACTCGTCGCCGACTCGCTCGCGACGTACAAGCACCTCCACCATGTCGTGGTCGTCGACGCCATTCCGCGGCTCCCGTCGGGGAAGGCGCTCCGCCGGACGCTTCGCGACGAATGGGCGCCGATGCTCGTCGCCTCGGGGAAGGTGGGTTAGGGGAGCTCTAGGCGATCCCGTCGTTGCGGTACACATGACCGCCCTTCATCACGAACCGGACATCCCCGGTCACGGCGATGTCAGCCAGCGGATCGCCGGGAACGGCGATGATGTCGGCGAGAAGTCCGGCTTCGAGCCGGCCCCGGTCGTCGACGTCGATCAGCTCGGCTGAGACGGTCGTCGCGGCGCGGATCGCCTGGAGTGCCGTCATCCCCCGGTTGACGAGCGCGACCAGCTCCTTGGCGTTGCGGCCATGTGGGATGGCCGGTGCGTCGGTACCGCAGGCGACTCGAACGCCACGCTCGATGGCTTTGCTGATCGTCGCCCGGGCCCGCGGGAAGACCTCCGCGGCCTTGGCTTGGAGCTCCGGCGCCGCGCGCGAGACATCCATGGCGTCCGCGAGGTAGGTGGTCGCGACGAGAAACGTGCCTCGCTCGACCATCAGCTCGAGGGTCTCGTCGCTCGCCAGCGAGCCGTGCTCGATACAGTCGATCCCCGCCTCGATCGCAGCACGGATGCCATCGTCGCCGTGGGCGTGGGCGGCGACCCTGAGTCCGGCGCGGTGGGCTTCGTCGGCGATCGCCTCCAGCTCTTCGTCGGAGTATTGCTGGGCCCCAGCGGGGCCGGTGTGCGACATCACACCCCCCGACGCGCAGACCTTGATGAGTCTCGCTCCATGCTTGATCTGGTAGCGCACGGCCTTGCGCACCTCGCTGATGCCGTTGGCGATGCCCTCCTCGACGGTGAGCGGCATGATGTGCGGCGCAAACGCCTGGAACATGGTGGGGTCGAGGTGGCCCCCGCTCGGGGTGATGGCGTGGCCGGCGGGAACGACGCGGGGTCCGTCGATCCATCCGAGGTCGATCGCCTTCCGGAGGGCGACGTCGAGGAGCAGGCCGCCGGTCTGGACGAAGAGACCGAGGTTCCGCACGGTCGTGAAGCCCGCCCGGAGCGTCCGGCGGGCGTTGGCGACCGCGCGCAGGGTTCGGACGGCGGCGTCGTCCTGTACGGAGTTCAGGGGGCTGGCATGGTCGGGGCCTCCCAAGAGGAGGTTGACCTCCATATCCATCAGACCCGGGAGCATGGTGAGGTCGCCGAGGTCGATCTCCTCGACGTCCGCAGGAACCGATCCGGGTGCCACATCGACGATCCGGTCACCCTCGATCAGGAGATCCCCAGGCGCCAGCACCTCGCCCTTCCCGACATCGAGCATCCGGGCGCTGACCAGGTGAATCGGTGGCTGCGGGCTCCGCTCACGGGCCATTCGTCGCTCCCTCGGGTAAAATCGCTCTACCTAGTCGGAAACCATATTCTCGCAGAGGGGAAGCATGCTCGACGTCGACCATCTCGTGCTCGTCAGTGTCGATGACCACCTCATCGAGCCGCCAGATCTGTTCGTCAACCACCTCGACCCGAAGTACCAGGACCGGGCGCCCAAGCTCGTCCGCAACGCCGAGGGGTCGGACGTCTGGACGTTCGGTGACGTGGTCATGGAGACGGCCGCGCTCAATGCGGTGGCCGGGCGCCCGAAGGAGGAGTACGGCCTGGAGCCCCAGAGCCTCGATGAGGTGCGGCCCGGCTGCTATGACGTGCACGAACGGGTGAAGGACATGGACGCCGGTGGCGTCCTGGCGTCCATGAACTTCCCGTCGTTCCCGACGTTCACGGCGCGCGTGTTCGCCAGCGACGACGCGGATCTGTCCCTGGCGCTGGTGCGGGCTTACAACGACTGGCACATCGACGAATGGTGTGCCGCCTACCCCGGCCGCTTCATCCCCATGGCCGTGCCTGTGATCTGGGACGCAGCGCTGACTGCGGACGAGGTGCGTCGGGTCGCCGCCAAGGGCTGCCATTCGCTGAGCTTCACGGAGAATCCCGCTGCCCTCGGCTACCCGAGCTTCCACGACGAGTACTGGGACCCTGTGTGGCGCGCGTGCTGCGACACCGGCACGGTGCTCTCGATCCACCTTGGCTCGTCGGGCCGCCTATCGATCCCGGCCGTGGACTCGCCACCCGACGTGATGATCACCCTCCAACCGATGAACATCCAGTCGGCCGCGGCCGATCTGCTCTGGTCGCGCGTCCTCAAGAACTTCCCAGGCCTTCGTGTGGCGTTATCCGAAGGCGGCACGGGGTGGATCCCGTACTTCCTCGATCGGGTCGACCGTACCTTCGAGATGCACCATGCCTGGACGCTGCAGGACTTCGGCGGGCGGATGCCGAGCGAGGTGTTCCGCGACCACTTCCTCACATGCTTCATCAGCGATCCGATCGGGGTCGCCATGAGAGACAGGATCGGTATCGACAACATCGCCTGGGAGGCCGACTACCCGCACAGCGACTCGATGTGGCCGACCGCACCGGAGGAGTTGGGCGCTGTCTTCGCCGAGAACGACCTGCCTGACGACCACGTTCGCAGGATGACGCACGAGAACGCCATGCGCTGGTACTCGTTCGACCCCTTCGCCCACGTGCCAGAGGACCAGGCGACCGTGGGTGCGCTGCGGCGACGGGCCGCCGGCCACGATGTCTCGGTCATGTCGCGCAGCACACGGGTCCGAACCCCGGACGAGAAGCTCGAAGGGTTCCGTAAGCGCGCCCGGCGAGCCGTGGCGGCTGTGGGAACCTGAATGAATGGCGACTGATTCGCTGGGCACCTCGAACCTCCGTCTTGATCGAGACGGGGGGATCGCCTGGTGCGTCATCGATCGTCCGGCGGCGAGGAACGCCCTCACGCCTGCGATGTACTACGGGATCAAGCGCGCCGTACGCCTCGTCAACGTGGACCCGCAGCTCGCCGCGCTCATCATCACCGGTGTCGGCGACGTCTTCGCTCCGGGCGGCGACCTCGGCGGACGAGCGGAGCCCGGGGACGATCAGACCCCTGACATCGGCGCCGACATCCTTCCGTTCCTCGCCATCCGGGACAGCCGTGCACCAGTGATCGCCGCGGTCAACGGCATCTGCCAGGCCGGTGGGCTACTGATCGCCATGATGAGCGACATTGCGGTCGCCAGCGATCGCGCCACGTTCCGGGTCCCCGAGCTGTTGCGCGGCATCCCCGACGCGACGTACGCAGCGGCGCTGCCGGCCCATGTCGGGCTGGCCGTGGCGCGCGACCTGCTGTTGTCGGCGCGTCGGTTCGATGCGGTCGAAGCCCAACGGCTCGGGGTCATCTCCCGCGTCGTTCCCCACGACGGCCTGCGGTCGGCTGCCATCGAGGCTGCTCGACAGGTCCTGCAGACCGCGCCGGACGCACGTGTGCACGTGAAGCGGATGCTGAACGAACACTATGGTCCGGTCGACTACCAGACGATGTTCTGGGCGCTCGAGCACTCACCCGAGCCACGCGAGGGCATGAGCGCCTTCATGGAGAAGCGCCCACCGAGGTGGATCCCGAGGATGGATGAACGTGGGGAATGACATGGACATCGAGAGCATGCGGCCGCTCCGCGTCGTGCAATGGGCGACGGGCAACATCGGCGCCAGGTCCCTGCGCGCCGTCATCGAGCATCCGCATCTCGAGCTGGTCGGGTTGTACGTGTACTCCGATGCCAAGGTCGGCCGGGACGCCGGGGCGATGTGTCAGCTCGGGCCCACCGGCGTGATCGCCACCCGAGACGTGGAGGAGATCGTCACCCTGAAGCCCGACTGCGTCCTCTATATGGCTGATCGAGCGGACATCGACGTCGTGTGTCGGCTGCTCGAGTCGGGCGCCAACGTCGTGTCGACCCGGAGCGAGTTTCACCACCCGGCCGGGCTGGCGCCGGCTGTCCGCCAGCGGATCGACGCCGCCTGCCAGCGTGGTGGGGCGACCCTCCACAGCACGGGGAGCAGTCCGGGCTTCATCACCGAGGCCCTGCCGATCGTGCTGACGTCGCTCCAGCGGCGGGTGAACCGACTGACGATCGACGAGTTCGCCGACCTGTCGTCGCGGAACTCGCCCGAGTTGCTCTTCGATCTCATGGGCTTCGGCAAGGATCCTGCCGAGTTCGACAGCCGCCGGTTCGGCCACGGGGCGGTCGGCTTCGGGCCCTCGCTCCGAGCGCTCGCCGATGCGATCTCATTGCCCCTCGACGACGTCGAGTCCACCGGCGAGATCGCCACGGCACGCCGCACCGTCGAGATCAGCGCCGGCACCGTCGGAGCCGGCACCGTCGCCGCACAGCGAATGATCGTGTCGGGCATTCGGAATCGTGAGACGCTCCTGCGCTTCCGCGCTACCTGGTACTGCGCGACCGACCTCGAGCCGGCGTGGGACCTCCGGGAGACGGGCTGGCACGTCCTGCTACAAGGCGACCTGCCCCTCGAGGTCGACATCCGCTTTCCGGTGTCCCCGGAGGAATGGGGCGCGACCTCACCGGGCGTAACGGCACATCGCGCCGTCAACGCGATCTCAAATGTCTGCTCGGCCGCTCCCGGCCTTCGGACGACGGCCGAGCTGCCACAGATCATCCCCGCGCTCGACTGACGGCGCGTCTCCCTCGCTGCTTGGCCCCGGCACCTCTTCGCGCGCCGTACTGGCATTTCCCTCTGTCGACGTCACAATCAACAGTGACGGCTCAGCGAGTAGGGTTGGCGCGATGGCGTGGGACTTCGAGACCGAGCCTGAGTTCCAGGAGAAGCTGGACTGGGCGGACGCGTTCGTGCGTGAGGAGGTCGAACCTCTCGACCTCGTCTGGGGTGGGTTGGAGTTCACGCCCCCCGACGACACGCTGCGAAAGGTCATCGACCCGCTGAAGGAGGAGGTGAGGCGTCAGAAGCTGTGGGCGACGCACCTCGGTCCCGACCTCGGTGGTGAGGGGTACGGGCAGCTCAAGCTGTCGTTGCTCAACGAGATCCTCGGTCGGTCCTCCTGGGCGCCGATCATCTTCGGGTGCCAGGCGCCGGACACCGGCAACGCGGAGATCATCGCCCACTACGGGACGCCCGAGCAGAAGGATCGGTACCTGCGCCCACTGCTCGAGGGTGAGCTGTTCTCGTGCTACTCGATGACCGAGCCGCACGCCGGCGCCGATCCAACGATGTTCCAGACGCGGGCCGTCAAGGACGGCGACGAGTGGGTCGTCAACGGGTGGAAGTTCTTCTCGTCGAATGCGAAGACAGCAGCGTTCCTTATCGTGATGGTGGTGACCAATCCCGACGTCAGCCCGTACAACGGGATGTCGATGTTCCTCGTCCCCACCGACACCCCCGGCATCCACATCGTCCGCGACGTCGGCCTCGGTGGTGAAAACCTCGGAGAAGGTTCGCATGCGCTCATCCAGTATGAGGACGTTCGTGTGCCGGCGGACGCACTTCTGGGTGGGGAGGGCCAGGCGTTCGCCATCGCCCAGACGCGCCTCGGTGGCGGCCGCATCCACCACGCCATGCGAACGATCGGCCTCGCGACGCAGGCGCTCGACATGATGTGCGAGCGGGCTCTGAGTCGGGAGACACAGGGCAGCCTCCTGGCCGACAAGCAGTTCGTTCAGGGTTACATCGCCGACTCCTACGCCCAGCTCGTGCAGTTCCGGCTCCTGGTGCTGTACACCGCGTGGTCGATCGACAAGTACAGCGACTACCGCAAGGTCCGCAAGGACATCGCCACCGTAAAGGTGCTGATGCCCGGAGTACTGCACGACATCGCGCAGCGAGCGCTGCAGGTGCACGGCGCGCTGGGTGTCAGCAACGAGATGCCGTTCCACAGGATGATCCTTGGCGCCAGCGTTCTCGGCCTCGCCGACGGGCCGACAGAGGTGCACAAGATCACTGTGGCTCGGCAGGTCCTGCGCGGCTCCCGGCCGAGCGACGATCTCTGGCCAACGAAGCACCTGCCGCGGCGGGTCGCCGCGGCGCGGGCCAAGTTCGCCGAGTACCTCGACCATGAAGTGGGGAACCTCTGATCAGGTTCGGGAGCGAGCACGCGACCGAAGGCGCCATGGCATTCGTCGACGATCGCAAATCGCTCCGGCAGGGGCGGTGAGCTGACGTGCGGGCTGCCGTCTGCGGATCCTATGGGCCCCCGGATGTCGTGGAGATCGAGGAGCTTCCATCGCCTGCCGTGGGTCAGGGGCAGGTGCGGGTCCAGATCGCGGCGGCGGCCGTCAACATGGCCGACGTGCTGGTGGTCGCCAACCAGTACCAGATCAAAGTGCCGACGCCATTCGTCGTGGGCAGCGAGTTCGCTGGTGTGGTCGATGCCGTCGATGGCGCAGTCAGCGATGTCGCTCCGGGCGACCGGGTCTTCGGCACCGCCCTCGTCGGGGCGTTTGCCGAGGAGGTGGTCGTGCCTGCCGACGCGGTGACCCGCATCCCCACGGGTGTCGAGCTGCGAGTGGCCGCGGCGTTCGGGGTCGCCCACCGCACCGCGTTCCACGTACTCCGCTCGGTTGCCCGGCTCCAGCGTGGGGAAGAGCTGGTGGTGCTCGGCGCCGGCGGAGGCGTAGGGCTCGCTGCCGTGGAGCTCGGCGCCGCTCTCGGGGCCTCCGTGACGGCGGTCGCGTCGTCTCCGGAGAAGCTGGAGGTGGCGGGCTCCCACGGCGCGGGCACCCTCATCGATGTCCCTCCGGACGAACTGCGGCAAGCGTTGCGCGGAGCCCATCCGGACGGCGTCGACGTCGTCGTCGATCCTGTTGGCGGCGACCTCGCCGAGCCGGCGCTGCGGGCCCTGCGTTGGGGCGGTCGGTTCGTGACCGTTGGCTACGCGTCGGGTTCGATCCCGCGGATCCCGCTCAACCTGGTGATGCTCAAGGGCATTCAGATCGTCGGCTTCGAGTTCCGCAACTTCGGCGTTCACATGCCCGATGAGCTGCGCCGCAACGAGGACGAGCTTCTGGAGCTGTTCGCTGCGGGTCGGATCGCGCCCTACATCGGCGCCAGCTTCGGTCTCGAGGACGTCGTGGCCGCGCTGAGGTTCGTGGCGGACCGGCACGCCATCGGCAAGGTCGTCCTCGATATCAAGGGTGGGTTCTAGGAGCCGCGCGTAGTCATGCTGTGGGCAGACCGAGGATGCGCGTGGCGATGATGTTCTTCTGGATCTGGGACGTGCCTCCCATGACGCTCTGGGCGCGGCCGTAGAGGTAGACCTTGAGTCCGAGGTCATCGACGTCGACTGCGGCCCGTGGCCCGGAGACCGTCAGGGCGGCGTCCCCGACGGTCTGCTCCACCCAGGTCATCAGGAGCTTGTCGACAGAGCCATCCGGGCCGTGGGCGACGCCGCCCAGCCGCTCGGACAACCTGCGACACACGTGGAGCCGCAGCATCTCCGTCTGAACGTATGCCCACGCGACCTGCTCTCGTTGGTCCGCCCGGAACGCGGTTGGATCGGCGCGTACCTCGTGCTCGAGGTCGTTCACCGTCTTCGCGTACCGGGCGACAAAGCCGAGCTCGCCCGGCTCGCGCTCATGGCTGACGATCGTCATTGCCACCCGCCAGCCCTCACCTGGCTCGCCGATCATGTTCTCGGCGGGGACACGAGCGCCGTCGAACAGCACCTGGCCGAACTCGGTGGTGATGCCGTTCATCATGCGGAGCGGTCGCTGCTCGGTCCCTCGCAGGTCCATCGGGACGGCGAAGATTGAGAGGCCCTTGTGCTTGGGGGCGTCCGGATCGGTGCGAGCGAGGAGAAGACACCAGTCGGCGACATCGGAATAGCTGGTCCAGATCTTGTGACCGTTGATCGCATATTCGCCACCCTCGCGGGTGGCAGTGGTCCGAAGTGTCGCCAGATCGGATCCGGCGTCGGGCTCGCTGAAGCCCTGACACCACCGCTCACGACCGCTGATGAGGCCGGGAAGGAGGCGGTCCTTGATGGCATCGCTCCCGTGCGTCGCGATCCCCTGGACGAGGTACCCGAGACTCGGGCGGGGTGGCGCGCCCGCGGCTGCCAGCTCCTCGTCGAGCATGACGTCGAAGACGGGCGGCAGGTCGTGGCCGCCGTAACGACCGGGCCAGCTCAGGCCGAAGAACCCGGCGTCATAGAGGGAGGTGTGCCACCCGGCCTGGCGGGCCCAGTACACGTCGTCGGTGGAAGAAGGCGGCAGACCAGGGTTATGGTCGCCGAGCCACGCTCGCAAGCGGGCGCGGAACTCCGCTTCGGCTGGTGAGTCACGATAGTCCATCGGCCGTCCCCAGGCGCTCCCGCTGCAGCCGAAGCAGCTGGGCGCCGTCGTCTCCGAACCACCGGGAGGAGAGCAGGGCGCGACGCAGATACAGGTGGACGATGCACTCCCACGTGTTCCCGATGCCGCCGTGCACCTGCACGGCGGTCTCGCAAACGGTGCGCGCCGCCCGCGCGCAGTAGGCCTTGGCGACCCGTCCGGCGAGACACGCGTCGACGGAAGCAAGGTTGTCGACCGTCCATGAGGCGTGCAGTGCGACGCTGAACGACGCCTCCGTCAGGCACCGCGCCTCAGCGAGGAGATGCTGCACGGCCTGAAATGAACCGATGGGAGCGCCGAACTGTCGCCGCTCGGTGGCGTATGCGACCGTCAAGTCGAGAACACCTCGCATGAGCCCGACGAGGTCGGCGCTCGTGAGCGCCAGGGCGAGAGCGGTCCAGTGGGAGAGCTCGTCGTCAGTGAGGACACAGCGCTGACCGGGGATCTCGATGAGTGGAGAGCCCGTCGGGATCTGGTGCACCCCCCGGGTGAGATCTGCGGCGCCGCGGGCGCGGTCGGTGTGCACGCGGGCGAGCCGTTGGCCGGCGCCAGCGGGGACCAGAACATAGGCGTCAACGTGCTCGGCCGGGGTGTCGACGGCGTACGCGGACTCGGCGGTCGAGGGGCCGGCCACGACCGCGGCGTCGACCAGGGAGGAGGAGAAGGCGACTACGGCGTCGTCGGTCTGGCTCGAGCCGGTCCGTCGGGCGAGGTCGCCGGCGAGGACCGGGCCCGCGAAGGCGACGTCGGCAACCACCCCTCCGAGGGCCTCGGCGACGATGGCCACATCGACTCCGCTGGCGACCGGCTCGCCGTCCCCTCGGTCGTGACGCAACTCGAGCCAACCGGCGTCGCGGACAGCCTCAGCGAGGCGCTTGGTGCGCGTCGTGTCGTCGAGATCGGCCACGCCGGTCGGTCCGAGGTCTCGGGCCAGCTGGCGGGCAGCCCGCCGGAGCTCAGCCTGCTCGGCCGTGTCTCGGGTATCCACCGAAATTAGAGCCCTCTCTCTGCTGACCCAGAGTGGAGCTCGGAGGTGTGTTCGTGCAGGCGCGGTGGCGCTCGGTACTCCGGCTGAGCGTCGTCGAGCCGGATCGGGCTGCCGATCAGGCGCAGCGGCCCATCGCCGGTGTCGACGGAGACGACCGTGCCCCTCGAGCGGACGAGCTCTCCGTCGAGCGCCTTCCCGAGATCCGTGACGGCACCCACCGTGATCCCCAGGGGCCGGAGACGCTCTTCCCACTCCACGGCGGACGCCGTCTCGAGACAGGCCGTGAGCGCGCCGAGCAGCTCCTCGCGATTGTCGAACCGTGCGTGCATCGTGGCGAACCGCGGGTCGTCGACCCAGTCGGGGTGACCGATCTCTGCGCACAGCAGGCGCCAGGACTCGTCGCGAGTCACGAACAGCGCGAGGTAACCCGACTTCGTCCGGAACAACTGGGCGGGGACATAGAACGCGTGCGCCCCGAGCGGGTGGCGGATGGGGGCGCCGCCGCCGTTGAGGTAGGCGGCCGCCTTGTAATTGAGCTGGGAGAGCATGACATCGAAGAGCGAGATGTCTACTTGACCGCCCCTTCCCTCGAGCACCTTGGCGACGAGTCCGAGTGCAGCCATGATGCCCGACGAGTTGTCGACCGCGGAGTAGCCCGCGAGCGTGGGTGGTCCATCCGGCTCACCGGTCAAGGCGGCCACCCCAGTGATGGCCTGGATCACGTAGTCGAATGCGGGCGACTCAGCCGCCGGGCCGTCGAGCCCGTAGCCCGTGAGGGCCACACAGACGATCTTCGGGTTGTACTGTCGCAATGACTCGTAGTCGAGCCCGAGCTTCCTGATCGTCGACGGGCGCAGGTTCACCAGGAGGGCGTGGGCCGTCTTCGCCAAGGCTCCCAGCTCCGCCTTTCCCTCGCCTGTGGTGAGGTCGATATGCACGCTGCGCTTGCTGCGGTTCAGGCTGGCGAAGTAGACGTTGTGGTCGCCGACGAAGTGCGAGCCAACCTGACGGGACAGGTCTCCGTCGATGGGCTCGATCTTGATGACGTCAGCGCCGAGGTCAGCGAGCAGCATCCCACCGAATGGACCGGCGAGGATGTGACCGACTTCGAGGATCCGGATCCCAGCGAGCGGTCCCGAACTGTTGGCCGGGTGCTGCGCCATCACGAGGACGTCTGAACGGGACGCGACAGCGCCAGTAGGCTCTCGACCACCGTCTCGAGCGGTGTCCCGGTGGGGTAGACGGCCGCCGCACCGGCCTCCTCGAGCCGTCCGATGTCGCGCTGGCGGATCGTGCCGCCGACGACGAGGACGGCATTGTCGGCGCCGGCGGCTCGTAGCGCGTCTGCTGTCTTCCGTGTCAGTGCCACGTGGGCCCCGCTGAGGATGCTCAGGCCGACGATCTGGACATCCTCCTGGACGGCGACTGCTGCGATCGACTCCGGTCGTTGCCGGATCCCGAGGTAGATGACCTCGAATCCTGCGTCGCGCAGCGCCCGGGCAACGAGCTTCACCCCGCGGTCGTGCCCGTCCAGTCCGGGCTTGGCGACGAGCACACGGATCGACATCAGAACACGACCGGCTGTTGGAACTCGCCCCACTGGTCTTTCAGCACGTCAACCATCTCGCCGACGGTGCAGTACGCCTTCGCACAGTCGATGAGGCGGGGCATCAGGTTGTCGCCCCCCTCGGCCGCCGCCGCGCCGAGGGCGGCCAAGCTGGCCCGCACGTCGGCCGCCGAGCGAGCACCCTTGACCTCGGCGAGGCGCTCGAGCTGGCGGGCCCGACCCTTCTCGTCCAGCTCGTAGCCCTCCACCTCGGGTGGATCTTCGTCGGTCTGGAACCGGTTGACCCCCACAACCGCCCGCTCACCGGAGCTCATGTCGGTCTGCACCCGGAAGGCCTCCTCCGAGATCAGGCGCTGTAGGTAGCCGTCCTCGATGGCACGGACCATCCCGCCCTGTCGTTCGAGGTCGTCCATGATGGCCTCGACGCGGGTTTCCACGGCGTCGGTCAGGGCTTCGACGTAATACGAGCCCCCGAGGGGGTCCGCGACGCGCGTAACGCCTGTCTCGCAGGCCAACACCTGCTGAGTCCTTAGCGCCAGGGTCGCCGAATCCTCGGTCGGGATCGCGAACGGCTCGTCCCACGCGGCGGTGAACATGGATTGGACCCCGCCGAGCACAGACGCCAAGGCCTCATACGCGACGCGGACGACGTTGTTCCGGGCTTGGGGCGCGTGCAACGAGGCGCCGCCAGCGACGCAGCCCACCCGGAACATGCAGGAGCGCTCGTTGTTGGCCCCGTACCGCTCGCGCACGATGTGGGCCCAACGCCGCCGTCCGGCTCGGTACTTGGCGATCTCCTCGAAGAAGTCGCCGTGGGTGTAGAAGAAGAAGGACACTTGCGGTGCAAACTCGTCGATGGTCATTCGTCCCCGGCCGATCACCTCGTCGCAGTAGGTGATGCCATCCATGAGGGTGAACGCCATCTCCTGGACTGCAGTGGCGCCCGCGTCACGAAAGTGCGCTCCGGCCACCGAGATGGCGTTGAACCGTGGAACCTCCTTGGCGCAGAACTCGATGGTGTCGGCGATGAGGCGGAGGGACGGGCGAGGCGGCCAGATCCAGGTGCCGCGGCTCACGTACTCCTTGAGGATGTCGTTCTGGATCGTGCCGCGCAGCTTCGCCCGGTCGACCCCCTGCTTCTCGGCGACGGCCACGTACAAGGCGAGGATGATCGCCGCTGTGCCGTTGATCGTGAAGCTTGTGCTGATGGCGTCGAGGGGGATCCGGTCGAAGAGGATCTCGGCGTCGGCGAGGGTGTCCACCGCCACTCCGACCCGGCCGACCTCCTCCTCGACGTCGGGGTGATCCGAGTCGTACCCACACTGCGTGGGGAGGTCGAAGGCCACGGACAACCCAGTCGCCCCCTGGGCGAGGAGGTAGCGGTAGCGCCCGTTCGACTCCTCGGGGGTGCCGAATCCCGAGTACTGCCGGATGGTCCAGAGGCGGCCGCGGTAGCCCTCGGGAAAGTTCCCCCGCGTGAATGGGAAGGCTCCAGGCGGGGGGATGGCGTCGGCCGGGGGGAGGTCCTCTGGCCCGTAGGTCGAAGCGAGCGGGATCCCTGACTCGCTGTGCGCCGACGCGTCCATGGCGCGAGCGTAGCGGAAACACCGATGCCGCCAGCCGACGCCGAAGTTCTACGAAATGCAAACTATTGGCGTGCCGCGGCGCGAGCGGTATTATCGCTCGGACGGACGGGGCCGGTCTGCCGGAGGAGACGATCCAGTGCCCGAGTGCGAGGCCAGCTCCACCCCGGGTGGCTTGCGAGTCGACATCGAAGCCGGGATCGGTGTGGTGACAATCGATCGACCCGGTGTGCGCAACGCCCTCGGGTTGACGACTGTTGATGAGCTCGACTCCGCGCTTGACCACACCCTCGAGGCGGGCGCCACGGTCCTCGTCCTGCGCGGGGCGGGAGACCGGGTGTTCGTGTCCGGAGGAGACCTCAGGGAGCTCAGTGCGGTCCGGACGTATGACGACGCCGTCGAGATGGCGACTCGGGTACGACGGGTCCTCGACCGTATCGCCGCCTTCCCCGTTCCCGTCGTTGCGGCCCTGAACGGGCACGCGCTTGGAGGCGGAGCCGAGGTCGCGATCGCCGCCGACATCCGCATCGCGGCCGACGACGTCAAGATCGGCTTCAATCAGGTGAGTCTCGGTATCATGCCTGCATGGGGGGGCGCAGAGCGTCTTGCCCAGGCGGTCGGTCGAAGCCGGGCACTGCTGGCGATCGCCACCGGCGAGGTGTACGACGCTCCGACGGCGCAGCGTCTCGGCCTCATAGACGTCGTGGTGCCGCGAGCCACCTTTGACGAGGAGTGGCGGAGCCTTGTCCAGCGGATGGCGCAGGCAGCGCCCGGCACGTCGCGTGCCGTCAAGTCGGTGATTGCCGCTGCCGCCCCCTCGCTGCACCCGGAGCTCGAGCCGGGCGCTACGGACGCGTTCGCCCGGCTGTGGACCGCCGAGGCCCATTGGGCGGCAGTCGAGGCGTTGAGGGAGACCCGCAGACTCTCCTGATCTCAGCGCCGTTCAGGCCCGGTCCTTCCTGCCGGTGTCATCCATCCTCGTAGATGACGTGCACCGACGGGGAGGCTGGCAACGCCTGGCAGGTGAGGACCCAGCCCTCGACGATCTCGTCATCGGTCAGGGCATTGTTGACGTACATCGTCACATCCCCTTCGACGACCTTGGCCATGCAGGTCGCGCAGTTACCCGATTCACAAGAGAAGGGTGGCGCCATGCCCATCTGGCGCGCCGTCTGGAGGACTGTCGTGCCCGGGCGATGGTCGACGGTGTCGCTGCGGCCGTCGAGCTCGATCGTGACCGACGAGGGTGTCGGCGGACCGTTCGAGACCTCTGGCAGCTGGCGAGGGTCGGCTGGCGTGAAGCGCTCGATGTGGATTCGTCGTGCATCCACGTCGTAGCCGAGGAGCGTGCTCTCGACGATGTCCATGAACGGTCCGGGGCCGCAGATGAAGTACTCGGCGTCGGGCCCGATCGTGGCAAAGGGGGCCACCACGTCGGCGTTGACGAATCCCTCCTCGACATCGAGGCGGTGGGCCACCTCCAGACGGCCGGGGTACCGCTCGACGAGGCTGTCGAGCTCGTCGGCGAAGATCACGGAGTCCCGGTCCCGGTTGGCACAAAGGAGGCGCACCCGTCGCGACGTGGTCGCCAGGGCCGTCTTTACGATCGAGAGCAACGGCGTGATCCCGCTGCCGGCGCTGAAGGCGACGACGTCGCTGTCGTCCGGCGTCAGGCAGAAGACGCCCGCGGGGCAGCTCGCCTCGATGACGGCGCCAGGTGCCAGCGCGTCGATCATCCAGTTGGAGACGAGACCACCGGGCACGCGTTTCACGGTCACCTGGAGCTCATCGTCAACGGCGGGCGAGGATGACATCGAGTAGCACCGGTGGTGGGGCTGGCCGGCGATCCAGGCGCGGAAGGTGGAGAACTGGCCCGCTTCGTAGGCGAACGCCGGCTGGAGCTCGGCGGGCACCTCGAGGACGAAGGACCTGGCGTCAGCCGTCTCGCGTACGACGCGTGCGATTCGCAAGCCGTGGAACCGGTGGTCACGCCCGGCCACCTCGACCTGCGCCGTCTCGACCTGCGCCGTCGGACCCGCCACTGTCATGAAACCATGATAATGGGATTCTCGCCTCATGGCAACGAACCTCACAACTGGCTAAAGTCGTGGCGAAAGTCCTGCAACGTCAGAAGGAGGGCCCGGTGCCGGAGCGGAGCAGCAGGATCGCGCCTCTGCCGCCAGGGCAGTGGCCCGAGGAGATGGGTGAGGCGATCGCCGCCCTCCGACCGCCCGAGGCGCGCCATCCCTTTCCTCCACGCCGTGACGACCGGCCCAAGGGCCTGAACGCGCTCGGCACTCTCGCCCGGTACCCGGCGCTGACCCGTGCGTTTCACACCTTGAACGGCCACGTGCTCTTCGCCTCGACCCTTTCAGCACGGCAGCGCGAGCTCCTTGTCCTCCGTGTGGCGTGGGTGCGAAGGGCGACGTACGAGTGGGAGCAGCATGTCGTGCTCGCTGGGGACGCCGGAGTCGACCGGGACGAGATCGCTCGGATCCTCCAGGGTCCGGAGGCACCAGGGTGGTCCCCGCTCGAGCGGGCCATGCTCGCCGCCGTCGACGAGCTGGTCGCCGACGCCAGGGTGACTGATCCGACGTGGGCGGTGCTCGCCGATGAGCTCGACGAGCACCAGCTGATGGATCTGGTGTTCACGGTCGGCACGTACGACCTGCTCGCCATGGCATTCCGTTCGTTCGGGGTCGAGCTCGACGAGGACCTCCGGCGAGAATAGGCTTCTCATTATTCGAGAATCGATGCTATGCTCCAATTGTCCACCTTGACCTGAGGGACTCCCTGATGGCGCACTTCACCAAGCCCCGTGAGGGCAGCTGGACGGAGCATTACGGGCTCGGCACGGGTCCGGTCTCCTACGAGGACTCGGTTTCACCTGAGCACTACGAGCGCGAGCGCGATGCCATCTTCCGCCGGACCTGGCTGAACGTCGGTCGCGTGGAGCAGGTCCCCAAGGTCGGGAGCTACTTCACGAAGGAGCTGGACGCGGCGCGTACGTCGATCGTCGTCGTGCGCGACCGAGACAATGAGGTCCGCGCCTTTCACAACATCTGCCGGCACCGCGGCAACAAGCTGGTCTGGAGCGACTACCCCGGCGAGGAGACGAGCGGCGTCTGCCGGCAGTTCACGTGCAAGTACCACGGGTGGCGTTACTCCTTGCAGGGCGAGCTGACCTTCGTGCAGCAGGAGTCAGAGTTCTTCGATCTGGACAGGGCTGATTACGGGCTGGCGGCAGTCCGGGTCGAGGTATGGGAGGGGTTCATCTTTGTGAACCTCGATACCGACGACACCACGGCGCTGCGCGACTACCTCGGCGAGCTCGGCGAGGGCATCACCGGCTACCCGTTCCACAAGATGACCCAGGTCCACAAGTTCCGTGCCGAGGTCGGGAGCAACTGGAAGCTCTTCATCGACGCCTTCACCGAGTTCTACCACGCACCTGTCCTGCACGCGAAGCAGGCCGTTGGCGAAGAATCTCGCAAGATGCAGAGCTACGGCTACGAGGCGCTGGCGTACAAGATCGAGGGGCTTCACGGGATGGTGTCGTCCTGGGGCGGCATGTCCCCTCCCAAGGACCTGAGCATGGTCAAGCCCATCGAGCGCGTGCTGCACAGCGGGTTGTTCGGGCCGTGGGATGCGCCTGACATCGGCTTGGACGAGCTTCCCCCGGGTCTGAACCCCGCACGGCACCAGTCGTGGGGCCTCGACTCGTTCCTGTTCTTCCCGAACTTCATGCTGCTGATCTGGAAGCCGAACTGGTACCTGACGTACCACTACTGGCCGACCTCGTATAACACCCACATCTTCGAAGGAACGGTGTACTTCGTCCCTCCCAGAACCGCTCGGGAACGCCTGGCGCAGGAGCTCGCCGCTGTGACGTTCAAGGAGTACAGCCTTCAGGACGGCAACACCCTGGAAGCGACGCAGTCGATGCTCGAGTCTCGGGTCGTGAGGGAGTTTCCTCTCAATGACCAGGAGATCCTGCTGCGTCATCTTCATACGACAGCGCAGCGGTACGTGGACGAGTATCAGCAGCGCGGGCGTTCCACGGCCGTCCGGGTCCTGGGCGCGTCCTGAGGGAGGAGCGCGACATGCCGACCCTGCCCAGCGAATTCGCCGACCTCGGGGCCTTCGCCGACTGGGCTCTCCCGACCGAGCGGGGGCGCTACGCCAAGCGTCTCTGCAGCACGATGGACGAGCTCCAAGCCTTCTACGACGCAGCATTCCCCCGGCTCGAGGCTGCGGCGTCGTACCTCGAGCAGTTTGACCTGAACGCGCTGCCAGAGGACGCCAAACGGCTGCTCTGGTTGTTCTGCGCGCTCGTGACCGCCTCGTTTCCGGTGGAGGTCTGGCGTCAGGCCAGAGTGCCTGACAGTGGTGCTTCCAGCTTCGACGCCGTCGTCGAGCCCTCCATCTGAGTGGTCCTCGGGCCAGCGAGGGAACTGGTGCTCTCCTGGCTCGATACGGACCTTTCCTTATTCATGCAGTAGAATTCGCGGTATGCCGATGAACGAACCTGCCGCCGACTCCCCGGCCGTGAGCTGGCGCGAGCAGGCCGTGGCGCGGTCGCTCGACTCCGCCCGGACGCGGGCCGAGAACCGCGTCCAGCGCTTCATCGACGCGGCGCTCGAGCTCATGAACGACAGTCCGTCCGGCAAGGACTTCACCGTCCAGGACATCCTTGCGACCTCCGGCCAGTCACTGCGGGCCTTCTACCAGTACTTCGGCGGAAAGCAGGAGTTGCTCCTGGCGGTCTTCGAGGAGTCGGTTCGATCGACCGCCGAGAGCCTCCGGGAACGGATCGGGGACGAACCGAGCGCGCTCGAGCGTCTTCATCGGTTCGTGGTCGAGTATTACTGGCTGTGCCATCCGACGGCCAAGAAGACGGGAAAGAAGAAGAGGTCGCTCGCGCTCGCCGAGTTCGCTCAGCAGTTGATGACCACGCGGCCGATGGAGGCTACCCGGGTGTACGCGCCCGTCGTGTCGCTGTTCGAGGACGTCCTCGAGGATGCAGTTGCTGCCGGCGTGGTCCGTGTCGAGCTCTCTCGGCGGCGGGTCGCCGGTGTCATCCTCGAGGCGATCATGTTCAACGCCTTCTCGACGACGATCAGCGGGTCCTCCGCTGAACAGGATGGCGGCGATCCGGCCGAGGAGCTCTGGGACATGGTCCTTCACGGCATCGGGAGCGGCTCGTCAGACTGACACGTCGCGACGGCAGACAGCCGGAGGCGGCGGGGGCCGCAGCGGTAGCATCGGTGGTTGCCGTGATTCTTCTCGCATCCTGTACGACGGGTGCGTCCCCACGATCAGGAGGTGCCGCACTGACTGGTGCCCGGCCCCGTGGGCCGGCCGCGAGCCTTGTGGGTCCCGTCACGGCCGGCCACATCATCGAGCCGACGTCTCCGGTCGCGGTCGACCTGGCGGTCAATGGTTACGCCGAACAGGAGTTTTTCGCCTCTGGAACCGCCACGGCGTATCAGCCGTCGAAGCCCCTTCAGAGTGACGGCAAGTGGAGTGTCAAGGCTCAGTCGTCTGCCCCCTACCGGACCCGCATCGTGGTGCGCCGTCCCCAAGATCCGAGCCGTTTCAACGGGACGGTGCTCGTCGAATGGCTCAATGTCTCCGGGGGAGTAGAGGCGGACGCCGATTGGGCCTATCTCAACCCGGAGATCGTTCGTGCCGGCTATGCCTACGTCGGCGTATCGGCGCAGGCCTTCGGAGTGAACGGCGGTCACGCGCTGCTTGGCGCGCCGGGCGTTGCCCCGAGCGGGGGTCTCGTCGGCGCCGAACCAGCCCGATACGCAACGCTCACCCACCCAGGCGACCAGTACGCCTACGACATGTTCTCCCAGATCGGACGGGCCCTTCGTGGCTCGGCGCAACCATCCGCACTCGGCTCGCTGCGTCCTGGGCGGGTCGTCGGCATTGGAGAGTCTCAATCGGCCTTCTTCTTGACGACCTACATCGATGCCCTACAGCCGATGCAGCATGTCTACGACGGGTTCTTCGTGCACAGTCGTGGGGGAAGCGGTGCGGCGCTGTCGGGCCAGCCGCTGGGCTCCAGCGCTGTCCCGATGGGGCTGAAGATCCGGGAGGACCTGGGCGTGCCCGTCTTCATGTTCGAGACCGAGACTGACGTTGGGCCCCTCCTCGACTACGGGCCCGCCCGCCAGCCTGACACTGACCGGATCCGGACCTGGGAGGTAGCCGGCACCGCGCACGCCGACGCCTACTTGGTGGGTGGTTATGCGGGCGCTTTGGGATGCAACTTCACGATCAACGAAGGTCCACAGCACAACGTGGTCCAGGCTGCGCTCCACGCCATGAACGACTGGATGGTGCACGGAACGTCTCCGCCAAGGGCCGCCCGCTTGCAACTCTCGACCACCGCTCCACCGGTGATCGCTCGAGACAGCCTGGGCAACGCCATCGGAGGAGTTCGCACCCCAGCGGTCGACGTGCCCGTGGCGGCGCTCAGCGGCATTGCTCCGGCTGGGGCCAGCACCCTGTGCTCGCTGTTCGGATCGACGATGCCGTTTGACGGCAGCACCTTGATGCGTCTGTATCACGACAAGAGCGGGTACCTCAGCTCCTACGAGGCCAGCTTGGGCAAGGCGATCGCTGGCGGGTTCCTCCTCAGCGCCGACCGGACCGCTTTGTTGCAACAAGCGAGCGGTGTCCAGTTCTCTACGTGAGACGGTGGTGAACCGCTCGCACGTCGACCACCCGCTCGGACCGAGCTCGACGCGACCCGGGGCGCTGCCCTCCGAGTCCGTCGGAGAGTAGAGTACTGAGTGGTACAAGATAGAGTAGGCTGAACGCAGGAAGAGCAAGAACGATGCTATCTTCCCGCAAGAACGCAATACCCACCACGTGGGAACTCGGAGTCAGCTCATCGGACATCCTCCCCTCGGCATCGGTGCTGATCGGGGAGAGGGGGACTGAGGATCGATGGCGACATGCATGACCTGAGGTCAGCTTCGCGGATGTGGAGTGGGGCTTCGGGGGGGCATTCCGACAAATGGTGCGCGTCGCTGACGGGTTGGCGCAGAGGATGACGGGATGCTCGAGTACGTCCTAGTCGGGCTGGCGCTTGGATCGATCTATGCGATCGCGTCGGCCGGGCTGGTGGTTACGTACGCGTCGTCAGGGGTCCTGAACCTCGCCTTCGGATCGATGGCCTATGTGGTGGCCCGGTTCTACTACTTCCTCAACTCCCAGCACGGGTGGCCCACCGTGACGGCGGGGTTGGTGTCTCTCCTGATCGTGGCGCCGCTCATGGGCGTGGTCCTCTACGCCGTTCTCTTCCGTTTCATCCGGGGTCAGTCAACCTTGATAAAGCTGGTCACCACGATCGGGCTCTCCGTGGCGCTGCCACCGATTGCAGACCTCACTCTCGGGACCCAATCCATCACGTCGGCGCCGGGCCTCGCCTTGGCCAGCGACCGCCCGTTTCATCTCCTGGGCGCCCCCATCACGACGGACCAGATCATCACCTATGGGTTCTTGCTCTTCGTCGTGGTGGCAGGCATCGCTGTGTTGCGGTTGACCGATGTGGGTCTGCGGGTTCGTGCAACCGTCGACTCAGAAGCGATGGCGTCGCTCTCGGGGACCAACCCTCGGCGGGTCGCCCTCGGGGTGTGGGCGGTCAGCGCGACGCTGGCGGGCTTGGCGGGGATCCTCGTAGCCCCCACCAACGGCTTGACGACCACCGGGATGACGGCGTTGATGGCGGCGGCGTTCGCAGCCGTGGTCGCTGCCCGCTTTCGCTCCCTCTCTGTTGCGGTCGGCGTCTCGCTCGCCATGGGAGTGGTGACCGACGTGATCCTGAAGCAGCTCCCGCAGGGCAGCTCACTCACGGCGGCGATCATTCCGAGCATCCCATTTGGGTTCATCCTGCTGTTCTTGATCTTCTACATCGTGAGGTCCGGCGCGGTGGATGAGGACGTGGGCACCGGAGGTCCCCTGGATCATGCCGTTCGACCCGCCAACGAGGCTCTGGCCAATGTGGGCAGAGCGGTTGCGAGCGGACGCGGCAGGGGTGTCGCGCTCGGCGCGGTCCCGCTGGTGGTGGTGGCGCTGTTGCCGTTCGTGTTCCAAGGTTCTGCCTACTGGCTGGGGTTGGTGGCACTGGGTCTCTGCTATGCGATCACCTTCCTCACATTCACGCTGGTGACCGGAGAGGGAGGGATGCTGTGGCTCTCGCAGATCATCTTCGCCGGCGCTGGCGCATTGGGCGCGGCGCAATTCGTCTCCGTGTGGCACGTGCCGGTGCTCTTGGCGCTCGTCCTCGGTGGGTTGATCGCGGCCGTCGTGGGGGCCATCATCGGCTTGCTCACCATCCGCCTCGGTGACCTGTATGTGGCCCTGGTCACCTTGACCTTCGGGCTCCTGGCCGAGACGCTCGTCTTTTCCCGCGGCCGGTTCCTGCAGGGTGGTATCGGGGTCGTGTTCAACCGCCCGGGCTTCGCCAGTGATGACCTGACCTTCGCGTACCTGGCACTCGCCGTCTTCGCCGTCTTCGCCGTGCTCACCTTGAACCTGCGCCGCTCGACCAGCGGGCTGGCCTTACGGGCTGTGCGGGACAGCAAGTCCGCGTCGCGGACCTCTGGCCTGAGCGTGCTCCAGGTGAAAGTCATCGTCGGGGCGGTGGCGGCATTCGTGGCCGCGGTCGGAGGTGGCTTCATCGCGATGTACGGCGGGGTCGCCCAGCCTGGGTCCTTTGCCACGTTCACGGGGCTGGTCTGGCTCGCGGTCGTGGTGACAATGGGTGTTCGGTCCATCACCGCGGCGGCGCTGAGCGGGCTGGCGTTTGCGTTGCTCCCCGGCGTGTTCCAGACCTACGTTCCGAGCCGCTGGGGGGAGGTGCCTGCGCTTCTCTTCGGGTTGGGTGCGGTCATGGTCGCACGACATCCCGAAGGCGTGGTCCTCCACAACGGGAGACAGTTGCGTCTGCTGTTGTCGCGGCTCGGGTCGCGGGCGAGGTCGCCAGAGGTGAGTCGCTCGGCGGCGGGCGGCACGATCCTGGTCGGTGACTCGGATGGCAGCCTCGCCCAGACCGGGGTGGCGCCCGACGGATCCGGCACGAGCGCGGGGGCACCACGATGATAGGTGGTCCCGGAAATGGAGCGATGGAGGGCCCCAGCTCCATGTCAGGACGAGGGTCGCAGGGCCAACCACGCCTGGCCTGCGTCGGGATCACCGTGCGCTTTGGCGGTCTCGCCGCAGTGAGCAATGTCGACCTGGCCGTGCCACCGGCGGCGATCGTGGGATTGGTCGGGCCGAACGGTGCGGGGAAGAGCACCCTGTTCGCAGTGCTCTCGGGTTTGCTGCAACCAACACGGGGCACGGTGCTGCTGGACGGCAGGGACGTCACCGGCAGCCGGCCCCAGCTGCGCGCCTTTCGGGGATTGGCTCGCACCTTCCAGCATCCCGAGCTGTTCACCGACCTGACGGTGCGTGAACATCTGGTGATCGCCTATCGGGCCAAGCACGCCAGAGGCCGGATCTGGTCAGACCTGCTCACCATGGGGAGCCTGCGTCCGGCCGAGCCGGACGAGCAGAGCTGCGTCGACGAGTTGATCGGGATGCTCGGCTTGGCCTCAGTCGCCGACCTCCCTGCGCTCGGCTTGCCCCTCGGGTTGGCTCGGATGCTCGAGTTGGGCCGGGCCTTGGCCTCGTCGCCGACGGTGGTGCTCCTGGATGAGCCCTCCGCGGGCCTCGACTCCTCCGAGACCGAGCAGTTCGAGGCCACGCTACGAGAGGTCAGTCGCCAGCGGGCCATCGCGGTGCTGCTCGTGGAGCACGACGTCGAGCTGGTGATGCGTCTGTGCAGCACCGTGCATGTCCTCGACTTCGGCGTGTCGATCGCCAGCGGCTCACCCGAGTCGGTCAGCGCCAACCCAGCCGTTCGGGCTGCGTATCTGGGTGAGGAGCTCTCAGATGGTGAGGCCCAGGAGGGCACCGACGGGGCGGCCTCCGCCGGCGCCGTGCGCTCGGCCCCCACGACGGGTAGCTCCACGGAGACCTCCGATGGCGTTCAGCCGTCGTCGCTTCTCACCGTCGAGGGCCTCTCGGTGCGATACGGGGAGGCCAGCGGTCTCTCTGGGGTGTCGTTCAGTGTCGGAGGGGGCAAGGCGCTTGCCGTCTTGGGCGCCAACGGTGCGGGAAAGAGCAGCCTGGCCCGTGCCGTCTCCGGACTGGTTCGTCCGTCCGGCGGACGGATCGTCCTCGCTGGTGAGGAGATAGGTGGTTGGACGCCTGATCGCATCCGCCGTGCCGGACTGGTGTACCTGCCGGAGAGCCGAGGCGTGTTCCGGAGCCTGACGGTGATGGAGAACCTTCGGATGGCCGCTGCCCTCGAGGGCCGCCGAGCGCGCCGAGAGGCGGTCGATCGCGCCTTGGAGATGTTTCCTGCGCTGGCGGCCCGCCGGCGTCAGCCGGCCTGTCTTCTCTCCGGGGGCGAGCAGCAGATGCTGTCCTTGGCCCGGGCCTTGGCTGCCTTCCCGCGGGTGCTGATCGCCGACGAGATGTCCCTCGGCCTGGCTCCCAAGATGGTCGACCTCGTCTTCGACGGTCTGGCGCGAGCCAGACAGGCAGGCGTGACGCTGATCATGATCGAGCAGTACGTCCATCGTGCACTGGCATTCGCCGACGATTGCCTGGTGCTCCAGCGTGGCGAACTGGCGTGGAACGGACCAGCCAGCGCGGCGCACGGCGAGGTGCTCCGTCACTATCTGGGCGACACCCTCATGACGGCCGGCTGAACGGAGAAGGGTGGCGGCACTCAATCAGCTGAGCCGAGGACCCTGTCAGCGACTGACGAGTGGAGAGAGAATATGCGCAACAACAAGGTGAAACTGTCGGCTGCCGCCGTGGCCGTCGTACTCATGGTGGCTGCAGGCTGCAGCTCGTCGAGCACGAGCGGATCGAGCTCGGGCGGGGGCGGCAAGACGTTCACGGTCGGCGTGCTCACCGATCTCACCGGTCCCGCCGCGTCGGGGAACAAGACGAGCCCCCAGGGAGTCCAAGCAGGAGCGGTGTACGCCTCGAAACAGGGCTACACCATCAAGTACGTGACCGCCGACACCATGACCTCCCCGTCAACTGCGCTGTCGGCGGCACAGAAGCTCGTGCAGCAGAACCACGTCATCGCCGTGATCGCAGTCTCCTCCCTGGCCTTCTCCGCCGCCCCCTTCTTGACGGCCCAGGGGGTCCCCGTCATCGGCGTGGCCGAGGACGGGCCTGAATGGGTCAGCAGCAAGAACATGTTCTCTACGTTCGGGTTCCTGGACCCGTCGATTGTCACGACCACCTACGGTCAGTACTTCAAGATGCAGGGCGCCACGAATGTGGGCGCGCTCGGCTACAGCATCTCGCCGTCCTCGGCCGAATCGGCCAAGGGTGCGGCGGTCTCGGCCCAGGCGCTCGGGCTCAAGGCCGGCTATGTCAACGCCAACTTCCCCTTCGGCAGCACCAACGTCGAACCGGTTGCCTTGGCGATGAAGTCGGCGGGGGTGGACGGGGTCACTGCCTCCGCCGACCCCAACACCAACTTCGCCCTGATCACCGCGCTCAGGCAGTCAGGCGCCAACCCGAAGGTCGGGGTGTTCGCCACCGGTTACGGCGGCGACCTCCAGCAGGCCGGCCCCACGGCCCAGCAGGTAGCGCAAAACCTCTCCTTCCTCTTGGCCTGGGAGCCGATCGAGCTGCACACCTCGGCTACCGACCAGTTCCAAAGCGCCGCCAAGAGCGCCGGCATCACAGGCGACCCGACCTATGCCGAGTACGCGGGGTACACCTCGATCGCCATGCTCGTCCAGGGCCTGCAGGGCGCCGGCTCGAACCCGAGCCAGTCGTCGCTGATCAATTCCCTCTCTCACATCACCAGCTTCAACGCCGCTGGGCTGCTGGGGAGCCATCCGCTCAACCTCACTCAGCGAGTCGGCACCCTGGGACCCGACAACTGCTACTGGTTCACGAAGTACAGCGGGTCCACGTTCCAGCCGGTCTCCGGAGCCGTCCCGCTCTGCGGCACCGTCGTCCAGGGCCAGAGGGTCTCCCCGTCATCTTGACGCCAACAATGGCAACGTATGTCCTCGTCCATGGTGGAGGCCATGGGGGATGGTGCTATCAGCGTGTCGCCCGCATCCTGCGCGCGGCAGGACATGACGTGTACACGCCGACAATGACCGGCGTGGGCGAGCGGTCGCACCTCCTCAGCCCTCAGGTCGATCTGGACCTCCACGTTCGCGACATCGTCACCGTGCTGGATTATGAAGACCTTCGTGAGGTGATCCTCGTGGGCCACAGCTATGGGGGCATGGTCATCACGGGCGCAGCCGATCGCGCCATCGATCGGATCGGTCGCCTTGTCTATCTCGATGCCGCCACACCGATGAACAACCAGTCTCTCGTCGACGTTGCCGGGCCGATCATCGAGGCGATTCGCCCCCTCGGTCGGGTGGTCGACGGCATGGAGCTCGTGCTCCTGCCGGGACCCGACGCAGGCCGGCTCTACGGGGTGACGGACCCTGATGACCTGGCGTGGATGGCCGAACGGCTGACCGCCCACCCGTGGAGGTGCTTCGAGCAGCCGCTCGAGCTCACGAACGAGAAGGCACTCCGGGCGTTGCCGCAATATCACATCGTCTGTACGTCCACACTGCCAACGCGAGATCCCGTCTTGATGCAGGAGGCGAGTGCTGCGGGACGCCTGTGGGACATCGATACAGGTCATGACCTGATGATCACCGAGCCTCAGTCAGTGGCCGAAGCACTCCTGCAACTCGCCGGCGGGCGTCCGTGACGGCCCGTCGCATTCTCGGTCGGCTTTGACTCACACCACATGACTCCCCGGCTAGACGGGGCTCGTCGGATCACGGGCGTAGCAGCTCAGGGCCCCAGTCGGGAAGGGCGCCTCCGCAAGGGACGGTGGGACCGCGAACGGTGGCGTGTGGGCTCGGAGCTCGAGGGTGTCGAGCAGGTTGCTGGCGTTGGCATCGCGATACGTGAGTGCGGGGAGGTTCCACTTGGTCTCGACGAGGCGAAGGATGGAGGTGTGGTCGTGGATCTGGTGTGAGACGTAGTCGCGCTTGGCCCAGGGTGACACCACGACGGCCGGGACCCGGAACCCGTAGTAGCTGTAGAGGTCTCCATAGGTGTCGTTGGCCGGCACGGCCGGGGGCACGGCGTCCGGCCGCACGGCAGGAGGGGGCGGGACGTGGTCGTAGTAGCCCCCATGCTCGTCATAGACGTAGACAAGGAGCGTGCGAGGCCACGCCGGGCTGTCGAGGACGGCTTCGATGATCCTGGACGCGTAGTACTCGCCCGTCCTGATGTCCTGGGGATTTTCCTCCGAGGCCTGCCAGCCCTCGGGGTCCACGAGGCTGAACCCAGGTAGCGTGCCGGCGGCGGCATCGGCGAAGAAGTCGGCCACCGGCACGACCTTCCCCGGGTTGGTCTCGACCAGGTAGGGAAAGAGCCCTGTGGTCGGCAGGTCGACGAAGTAGTCCTTCCAGCTGATGCCATGGGCGTTGAGCCGGTCGAAGATGGTCCCGTTGGGAGGAGGGTGATCCGTCACCCCGGGAAGCGGGTCGCTGACCTGGCCCAGCGCCGTGGCGGCGATCAGGAATCGCCGGTTCGGATAGGTCTGGGCCATGACGGAAGCGAAGTAGCGGTCGCACACCGGGAAGCTCCGCGCCAGCGAGTAGTAGAAGGGAATGTCGCTTCCCGTCCAGTAGGCCATGGCGTCGCTGCTGGTCGCCTTCACGAACCCGTCGTTGCGACCGAAGTCCCACGATCGGTGGCTGGCATCCCAGTCCTGACCCACGTGGTAGTGGGCCTGGCACGTGGAAGGGGAGTGATAGGCCGGTACCGGTGTGCCGTCCGGCCCCGGACAGGATTGGAGCGGCTGGCCGTTCGCTCCGAGCCGGAACCCGTCACCCCGACCGAGCATCCCGAAGTAGCAATCGAACGAGTGGTTCTCCATCATCAGGACGACGATGTGCTCGATCTGGGGCAAGGTGTCGACACCTTCGGGCAACCCAGGGAAGGGCCGGCTGCCAGGACGACGGAGCTCGGCCGCCAGAGCCCCCGGGATTCCGTTGAGGACAGGTCCGGCGGCCACCAGCCCGGCACCGGCCGCCATTCCCTTGAGCAGCGCTCTACGCGAGAAGGAGGTCACGCCTCGGCCTTCGCCGAGAGGTGGCCGCCCTCCTGCCGCCCTGCGTAGAGATACGACGAAAGAGGCGGGTAATTGGTCACCCACCGCCGAATCGTCGCCTATCGTTCACCCACGAGACATCGTGAGCCGGGTCGACAGCCGACGGCGCAGGTGCGCTCCACGCTTCTCCGGCCTAACCACATGACGACATGAGCGCCGCTGCCCTCTACCCGATGTCGATGACAGTGCGCAGCCCCCGGAGCGAACGGGCGCCGTCGACGGCGTCGTTCACCTTCGTCAGGGGGAAGCGGGCCGTCACCATGGCGTCCAGGTCGAGGCGACCGGCCTGCCATAGGGCGACGAGCCTGGGCACGTCGTATTGGGAGCTGACGGTGCCGAGCAGGCAGCCGATGAGGCGCTTCTCGGTTGCGGTGAATGTGACCACCGAGGGTATGGCGATTCCCTCGTCGAGCGGAGGGGCGCCGACGCAGACGGCCGTGCCGCCGGGCCGGACGACCGAGATGCACTGCTCGATGAGGTTTGCCTTGCCAGCAGTCTCGAAGGCGTAGTCGAAGCCCACGCCGGTGAGGTCGAGACCGGCGGTCGCGACGTCGTCGGTGAAGGGGTCGAGCACGTGAGTTGCGCCAAAGCGGCGCGCGGCCTCTCGACGCTCTGGGTCGGGCTCGACGACGGCAATCGTCGACGCGCCGGCCACGACGGCGCCTTGGGTGACCGAGATGCCGATGCCACCGGCGCCGAGTACGGCGACGGTCGCGCCCTCCTCGACCTTGGCAGTGTTGAGGACGGCGCCGACGCCGGTCTGCACGGCGCAGCCGAGGACGGAGGCGACGCCGAGGTCGACGTCGGGTGGGATACGCACGACCCCGATCTCAGGCATCACTGCGTACTCGGCGAAGGCGGCGGTGGCGAGGCCCCGGTAGACCACCTGGCCACCCCGCTCGAGCGGCGAGGTGCCGTCGGGCATCGTCGAGGTGAACAGCGAGCTGCTGTGCTTCGCGCAGAGGGTCGGTTGGCGGCGAGCGCAGAAGTAGCACTGGCCGCAGCTCGGCAACGGCGTGAGCACGACGGGGTCGCCGGGAAGGACCGTCGTCACGCCTGGCCCGACCTCGTCGACGACACCCGTCGCCTCGTGGCCGAGCACGACGGGCAGCGGCGACGGGAATCCTCCGTCGATGACGGACAGGTCGGAATGGCACACCCCGCAGTGGGCGACTCGGACGAGCACCTCGCCTGCCCTCGGGTCGCGCAGGCCGACCTCGTCGACGACCAGGGGCTGGTCGACTGCCTCGAGCACTGCCGCCGTCATTGCACGCATCTCCGCACCTTCCTTACCGTTTGTGCGTCCGATGGCCGGAATGATACGGACGTCCCCCCCAGGCTGGAAGACCAGATTCTGGATGTCGGCCGACGCGAAGGCTCGGGTGAATTCTTTCGTAACCCCCTACCAAGCCACGCATCACAAGGAGGAGACTATGCCCAGGGCCACCGAGTCGCTGACCCTGAGCAAAGGAGAGTGTCCGATGCCTCGCATCACCGTCGGTAACGAGAACTCAGGCCCCATCGAGCTGTACTACGAGGATCACGGCTCGGGACAGCCCGTCGTGCTGATCCACGGCTACCCACTCGACGGGCACTCGTGGGAGAAGCAGGTTCCCGGGCTCCTCGGGGCCGGCAAGCGGGTGATCATGTACGACCGGCGCGGGTTTGGGCAGTCGAGTCAACCCACCACCGGCTACGACTACGACACCTTCGCAGCCGACCTCAAGGCGCTGGTGGATGAGCTCGATCTGCGAGGGGCCGTCCTGGCCGGGTTCTCGATGGGTACGGGCGAGGTCACGCGGTATCTCGGCAGCTACGGTTCCGACCGGGTGGCGAGGGCAGCCTTGTTCGGGCCGATCCCGCCGTTTCTGCTGCAGACCGGGGACAATCCACAAGGCGTGCCCCAGAGCGTCTTCGACGGGTTCGAGGAGACAATCAAGAAGGACCGCTACGGGTGGTTCAAGTTCTTCTTTGACAACTTCTACAACGTCGACAAGCTCCACGGGAGCCGCATCAGCGACGAGGCCTGGAACGCGAGCTTCCAGGTGGCGGCGAGTTCATCCGCATACGCGACCCTCGCTTGCGTGGCGACCTGGCTGACCGATTTCCGTGCCGACCTCCCCAAGATCGATGTTCCTCTCCTCGTCGTCCAGGGCACTGAGGACCGGATCCTGCCCATCGACGCCACAGGGCGACGACTCCCAGAGCTCGTCAAGGACATCCGGTTCCTCGAGATCGAGGGCGGGCCACACAACATCGGCTGGACCCACCCCGACGAGGTGAACGAGGCCCTCCTCGACTTCCTCGGGTAAGGGGGCGCGTGAGTTAAAGCCCCGGGAAGGCGCGGCGTAGCTCTTCCAAAGTGTCGACGTCGCCGTTGACGGAGGGGGTGTGGTCCGGGTCTAGTCGTCCGTAGACGAGCCGGGCGAAGGCCTCGGCGGGAAGCACCAGATCTGGCTCGTGGCGGCTCTCTCCAGCTGCAAGAGCGACCTCGTCAGGGCTAAAAGTGATCGTGAAGTCTCGCCTCGGCTCGATCGTGCGCACGGCGACTGACCGGTCGCTGCCCGTCGGCTTGGCTGTGAAGCGGGCGATGAGCTCCAAGTTGTCGACCACCTGCGCGGCGGCGTCGGGAGGCACGACCGCAGCAGGGTCGAGAGCGACCTCGATGTCCCAGGCGTGGAAGGCGTGCTCGTTGAGGCGTAGGCCCACGAATCCATCGAAGTCGAGATTGACGGGTCCCAAGGAAAAGCGGAACCGTGACCGCTCGGACGCGGTCAGAGACTCGATTCGATCGAGGAGTCCCTGGTCGGCGACGAGGGCGTCCTCAGCTTTCGAGCGGGGTGACTTGGCGTTCCAGGTGTCCCAGACCCCGGGAGCGAAGTCCTCCGGGGTCGGCTGGCCGAGCAAGGTGTCCTCGAGCCGCTGTCGCATGATGACGGCGCCGGAGCCGATGTGGGAGAGGACGTCCGCAATGTTCCAGTCGGTGGGGTAGGCGGGGGCTACGAGTTGGGTGTCGTCCAGGTCGCCAACCATGGCGTGCAGCCGGGCGACCGAGGATTGGAGGGCCTGAAGCGTTGTGTCCATCGGGCACATCCTTCCCACCAGACGAGATCGCCGGCAAGCCGGCGCCCCCGCTTACCGATCAGGCGGCCGGACCGGTTGCGAGCGTCACGGTCGCGGTCTGCTGTTGGCCAGAGCCGTCGACCCAGCCAAGCTGAACCTTGTCACCCGGGTGATAGCTCTGCATGAGATTGGTGAGGGTCGTTGCCGAGTCGACGGTCTGGCCGCCGAGAGAGACGATCTCGTCGCCAGCCCCCAAGCCGGCGTGTTCGGCGGGAGATCCGGACTCGACGCCGGCCACTGGCGCCCCTGAGCTCAACGACCCATCGGACGAGTCAGAGGAAGCCTGGATCTGCACACCCAAGAAGGCAGCGGGGCCGATGTGCACCGTGGATGACGAGTGGCCGGTCTCGATCTGCCTGGCGATTGTCAACGCCTGGTTGACGGGGATCGCGAATCCCTGGCTACCTCCCGACTGGAACTGGAACCCGCTCGAGGCCGCCGTGTCGATGGCTATCACCTGACCCGACGAGTTGACCAGAGGACCACCTGAGTCACCGGCCTGGATCCCAGCGTTGGTCTCGACGAGACCGGTCAACTGCTCCGACGTGCCCTCGCCCTGGTCGCTGGCGGTGATCGACTGGCCGAGGCCCGTGACGGTGCCGGTGGCGACGCTGGGTGTGCCTCCGACGCCGCCGGCATTGCCGACCGCGCTCACGGCATCTCCGACCGCGACCTTGGAGGAGTCCCCTAGAGCGACCGTCTTCAACCCCGAGGCGCCGGTGAGCTGCACCACGGCGATGTCATCGGTCCGGTCCGTACCGACGACAGTCGCGGCATACGTACGGCCGTTGTCGACATCGGTGACGTTGATGCTCGTGGCTCCGGCGACAACGTGGTTGTTCGTGAGTATCTCGCCCGAGGAGCTGAGCACGACCCCGGTTCCGGCGGCGGACCCGCCCTGGTAACCGAGCGCCGTGTTGATGTCGACGACACCCTGGTCGAGGCTCGTCGCGCTCGAGCCAGCGTTGGCCTTGGTCGCCGCGGTCGGGGTCGACGTGCTGTGCCCACCGAGCATCGCCACGCCCACCCCGGTGCTTGCGATCACGAAGATCGCAAGGGTTGCCGCGAGTGCCGCAAACGTTCGCGAGTGATTGCTCCTCGGCGGACGCGGAGCCCAGTCGGAGCGACCCCAGGGATCCTGGGACCAGGGGCCCCCGCTATCTCCACCAGCACCAGCGCTGATTGGTTCCTCGTCGCCCACGACGGTTGCGCCTGTTGCCGCGCCCCTTGCGCTGGGCGGTGCATCGAACTCGCTCATGGCGCCCTCTGACCTCTACTCTCCGGCTGGCGTCTTGCCAGTAGTCAGTAGAGTCCCGCGGCCTAGGAGTTCGCAGGGAGTCGACTGTGAACCAGCTAGGAAGATTCAAGGCTCTTATCCCGGGAAGCCGGAGCCGTAGCACCATATGTTGATCCGATGAGCCACGACGACCCGCCCGGCGAGGCCGACCCGAGCTCGACCACTTGTCCCCAGCGGCCGGCAGAGAGCCCGCGCCTCAACTCCCGGGCTGCGCTCATCGACGCCGCCTTCGAGGAATTCTCGACCAAGGGCTACGAGTCAGCGACCGTCGCCGGGATCGCAGAGCGTGCCGGGGTCACGACTGGTGCGCTGTACACCCACTTCGATGGGAAGGTCGGCCTCCTGATCGAGACGCTCGGACTGACCCCTGTCGAGGACGTCATGCGGTCGATCGCCGACATCGCGTCCCAGCCGTGGAGCGAGGTGTCGAAATCTGTCGGCCGAAGGATCGCAGCTCGTCCCGACCGCCGAACGCTCTTGCTCCTCGACCTGATCGTGGTCGCGCGCAGAGACCCGCAGGTAGCGAGGATTCTGCGTCAGGGGCTCGAGGGGTACATGGGCGTCACTGTGCGAGCGACTACTGGGGGCGTCGCGCTGGGCATGCTCGACCCGGCGCTGGGGCCTGACGACCTGGCCCGGGTGCTTGCGCTGATGAACCTGGGAATGCTGGTCTTTGCCGCGCTCGATGAACCTTCTCCGTCCGAACAGGCCTTTGGTCGCATCGCCGACCTCCTTCTCCAGTCAGCTGGAGCCAGTGACGATGGCCAGCCCGCCGCGCTCGCCAGGGTTCGTGGCCGGGCTGCCACCGCCGAGCGGGCTCGGCGCGCGCTCCGCGACGGCATCGTCGAGGCCGTCGGCGAGGGACACAGTCTCCGACAGGTTGCGGGCGCGGCTGGGCTGTCCCATGAGCGTGTCCGACAGATCCTGCGCGAGCGGGATGAGTCCGCCTAGATAGCTGTCCGTGCCGACGGCGCAAGTCGGGAGCTGAGACCCAGCATGGCGGGCCGTCGGCGCGGGATGCCCGCCGCTCTCACCATTCTTTGTCAGAACCATTGACACCGACGGACCCGAATAACACCGAATTGGGCAAGAGTTTCCTTATGATTGCATGGAAACCATAGTGCTGCTACGGTCCGGCGCCGAGTGTGCTGGGGATCGCGAGATCTGAACAGATTGACCGTTGGATCGTCCGGGAAACGGCCGTCGCTGGAGTGGCCGTGCGGAAGGGGGCCTGATGACGTCACTCCGCCGGATGCGGTCGTACCGCCGGACGATGCTCGGAGTGTTGAGTACGGGCGCCGTGGTCGGGGCCCAGGTCCTCTGGTGGCCGGTCCACGGCGCAGGGGCCCAAGCGCCGCAGGGGTTCGTGCTCGGGACCGCCAACGCCACGGCCCAGGCCATCCAGCTGGCGCCGAGCACCGGCGGCCTCAGCTACAGCGTGACGCTGGCCGAGTCGTTGGCCGGCTACCAGAGCACTGAGGGACAGGGCCAGTCCCAGACCTTCGATCCCGGGGCCATCGGTATCTCGTTGACCACCCAGCAATGCAACGGAGATCCACCGCCGGTCCAGCAGTCCCAGATGCCCCAGCCTGCACTGGCCGAGTCCAACGACGGCGACGCCTCCCAGTCCAAGACCGTGCAAGGCAGCAACGGCGCCGGTGTGGGCGTCGAGAACGCGTCAGCCAAGACAACACCGGCGGGCTCGGCCAAGACGACGCTGGTGGGCCTGGACGTTCCCGGGGTCATCGACGTGTCGGGTGGGACCTCGACCGCGCAGGCCCAGGCGATCGCCAACAAGACCCGGGAGGCGACGGCGTCCTCGGAGATCGGCCAGGTCTCGCTGCTCGGTGGCCGGGTGACCCTGGACGGTCTCCAGTGGCGGAGCACCCAGCGCAGCGGCGACGGGTCCACTCAGCAGGGCAGCTTCACCATCGGGAGCCTGACCCTCGACGGCAAGTCCATGCCGGTCACCCCGGGCCAGATCCTCTCGTCGCTCGATCAGGTGAACCAGGCA
Source organism: Acidimicrobiales bacterium (assembly GCA_036491125.1). Classification (NCBI taxonomy): domain Bacteria; kingdom Bacillati; phylum Actinomycetota; class Acidimicrobiia; order Acidimicrobiales; species Acidimicrobiales bacterium. Next base: position 44,723 of record DASXCO010000158.1, read on the forward strand.
CTGGCTCCCACCGGGTTCCACATCACGCCGCCGACGGCGACCAACCAGAGCGACGGGAGTGTGCTCGAGAGCCCCTTGTCGATCGGGATCGACGCCTCAGCGCTGGGTCAGCAGGTCCTGGGTCCTGGTCTCGCCGCCGCCCAGCCGGTGCGTGACGCCATCGCCAAGGCTCTCCTGCAGATCGACTGCCGGACATCCATCCCCCTCCTGCTCGCCGACATCGCCGTCGGCCCATTTGCCGGGGGCGGTGGCCTCGACATCAAACTGGGCGGAGCGACCTCGATCACCGACGGCACCGCCTACGCCAACCCCTTTGCGGTCGACCTCGGTGGGGGCTCGCTCGGCGCCAGCACGCCGGGCGACGCGTCAGGCGGTGCGGGTGGGACGACGGGAGCGGGAGCAGCGGGAGGCTCCTTGGCATCGCCGGGGTCGGCCCTGGCCGGACAGACGCCGTCGGCCGCAGGCAGCCCGTCCGGGAGCACCGGGCGTGGAGCTCCGGGCGTCGCGTCGCTCGGAGCGGTCACCAACGCGTCCAGCAGGACCGGCACCGGAGCTGCCCTACCGGTCGGACTGGGCGCGCTGGCGCTCGTGGTCACCCTCGCCGGGATGGACTACGCCCGGGCCCGGCGCGCTCGCCTGTTGGGCAGTGGGAGCTCGGAGTCGTGAGGCCGGTCGAATCCAACCCGACGAGCGCCAAGATCCGCCTCCCGGTGTCGGCCGCCAACGGTCGGCTCCTCAAGGGCTACGGGCCCCTCGTCGCCCTGCTCGTGGCCTTCGTGCTCATGGCCACCATGGTGCCGACCGCTCACCAGCTGGCCGGCTCCGGGTCGGGCTCGGGCGGGTTGTCGGCCGGGAGCGCTGGGGGCAGTGGCGGTGCCACCGCGGGCACCGCGGGCACCGCCGGTGGCTCGGCGGGCTCGGCGGCGGGGTCAGGCGTCGCCGCAGGCGGGCCGGGGGGTAGCGGGACGACGAACGGCGGCCCGGCCACGGGTCATACGGTGTCCTGCCCGGGTCGCCAGGTGCAGGGTGATCCCTACGCTCCGCCGTGCACCCAGTTCTCGGGCGGCAACGGTGGTGCCACTTCGATGGGCGTCACCGGCGACACGATCAACGTCTCCTACCGGGTCACCAACGATCCCGGCTTCCAGCAGGCGCTGGCCAGTGTGGGTGGGGCGCAGCTGACCGATTCCCCCCAGGACATCCAGCGGACGATCCAGGGGCTGACCGACTACTTCAACACCCACTTCCAGTTCTACGGACGCAAGATCAAGGTCACGCCCTACAACGGGCAGGGAAGCCAGACCAACGAGCTGTTGGGCCAGGGCCAGGACAAGGCCAACGCCGATGCCATCACCGTCGGCCAGCAGATGCACTCCTTCGCCGAGCTCAACGGCACCACCGAGCCATACGCCGACTCCCTGGCCAAACAGCACGTCATCGCCTTGGGCGTGCCCTACCTGTCCCAGCAGTGGATGGCCCAGCGGTCGCCCTACGCCTGGAGCATCCTCACCGAGTGCAACGACGTGGTCGACACGACCACCGAGTTCCTTGACAAAGAGCTGGCCGGCCAGCCCGCCCAGTTCGCTGGCCAGGGCCTGCAGGGCAAGCCCCGCAAGTACGCCATCATCGCTCCCGACAACCCCTGGTACCAGGACTGTGCCAACGAGGCGATCAAGATCGCCGGTCAGCACGGCAACCAGACCACAGACGACATCCAGTACCAGCTCAACCTGTCGACGCTGTCCAACCAGGCCGCCTCGGTGATCTCCAAGCTGTCCAACGACGGGGTCACCACCATCTTCTGCGGCTGCGACCCGGTGTTCCCGGTCTACCTCACCTCACGGGCCCGCGAGCAGGGCTACAACCCCGAGTGGGTCGTAGCCGGCGTGGCCCTGACCGACACCGACATCGTGGGCCAGCTGTTCGACCAGAGCCAGTGGACGCATGCCTTCGGGGTCAGCTACGCGGGGGCCACCCTGCCCAAGCAGGCCACCCTTGGTTACAACGCCTACAAGGCGGTGCGACCGGACGAGCCCGCCAACGCCGTCGACCTCATCTACGCCCAGATGTACATGCTCGCCATCGGCATCCAGATGGCGGGGCCAAACCTCAGCCCCCAGAGCTTCGAGCAGGGTATGTGGGCCTACCCGGGCAGCATCCCCGGAGCGCCCAACGCGGAGTTCGGGACCTGGCTCATGCCCCAGGGCCACTTCACCCCCCAGATCGACTCCCAGATCATCTACTGGGACCCCAACAAGATCTCGACCTACAACAGCAAGAAGGGCGCCTACGTCGTGGCCAGCCCCCGCTACCGCTCGGGGCAGTACCCCAGCGGTCCCCCCCACGTGTTCGGCCACTGACGGGCAGATCATGAAGATGCCCTCGATGACCGCGCTGTCGCGCCGCCAGGTCCTGGCGCTGCTCGTGGTACCGGCGGTGATGATCCTCCTGCTCGTCTCCCAGAGCCTGCCCCATGTCGCACCGCCCGGGGTCCTGCTCCAGGGCGCCGAGCTGGGAGCCGTCAACGGCCTTCTGGCCCTGGGGCTGGTGTTGATCTACCGCTCGAGTCGGATCATCAACTTCGCCTACGGGGCCATGGGAGGGGTGGCGGGGACCTTCGCCATCATGCTCGATCTGGGCGCCCATGTGAACTGGTTCCTCTGCCTCCTGGCCGGGCTGCTCGTGGGCGCGGTGGTCGGCGCTGCGGTCGAGATCCTCGTCGTCCGTCGCTTCTTCAATGCCCCCCGCCTCGTGCTCACCGTGGCCACCATCGGCCTGGCCCAGATCCTTGGTGGGATTCAGCTCCTCCTCCCCGGGTGGCTGCACGGCCCCACTCTCGTGGGTGGGTTCTCGACTCCGCTCTCGGGTGCGCACGTCCGGATCCACCCGGTCATCTTCACCGGCGACGACGCGCTCGTCATCGCCGTCGTGCCCCTCGTCCTGGCCGGCCTCGGCTGGTTCCTCCTCCGGACCGACGCCGGGGTGGCCGTGCGGGCGGTGCCCGACAACTCCGAGCGGGCTCTCCTGCTCGGCATACCCGTGCGTCGCCTGTCGACCCTGGTGTGGGTCGTCGCGGGGGTGCTGGCTGCCCTGACCGTGATGGTCAACGGACCTTCCCAGGGTGTGACGCTCTCGGCGGCGGCAGGACCGACCCTGCTCCTGCCCGCCCTGGCAGCCGCCGTGGTGGCCCGAATGGAGTCCTTGCCCATCGCCTTCGGGGCCGGCGTCGGCCTCGGGATCATCGACTCGATCACCCGGTTCAACATCACCAAGCAGTCCGCCAGCGACGTCGCCTTCCTCGTGGTCATCCTCGCCGCGCTCCTCATCCAGCGGGGGCGCTCGAGCCGAGCCGAGGACACCGAGGGTTCCTGGATGGCCACCGGGATCATGCGGCCCATCCCCGAGGCGCTGCGCCGCCTTCCCGAGGTGGTGGCCGGCCGGGTGCTGCTGGGTAGCGTGCTCGCTGGCGCCCTGCTGCTGGTGCCGTTCGCCTTCGGGCCGGGAACGGTCAACGAGTTCACGATCGCGGTCATCTACGGCATCGTCGTCATCTCTCTGGTCGTGCTGTCGGGGTGGGCGGGCAACATCAGCCTTGGCCAGTTTGCTTTCGCCGGGATCGGTGGCGTGGTCACGGGCGACCTGATCTCGCATTGGAACGTCGACTTCTTCCTCTGCCTGATTGCTGCCGGTGCATCAGGGGCGCTGTTGGCAGTCTTGGTCGGCCTGCCCGCGCTGCGGATCCGGGGCCTGCTCCTCCCCGTCACCACCCTCGCCTTTGCCGTCGCCCTGGACTCGTTCTTCCTCAATCCCACCAACTTCGAGTCGCTCATCCCGTCCAGCTTCGTTCGTCCGTTCCTCTGGAAGCGGTTCGATCTGCAGAACGTCAACGACTACTACTACTTCTGCCTCGCCATCCTCGTCCTTGCCATCGTCTGCGTCGTGAGCCTGCGAGCCGCCAGGGCCGGCCGGGTGCTGTTGGCGACTCGCGACAACCAGCGCGCCGCCTCCGCCATGGCCGTGCCCACCACTCGGGTGAAGATGGTGGCCTTTGTCCTCGCCGGCGCCATCGCCGGTGTGGCGGGCGGGCTCCACGCCAGCGCCCTCGGGAGCGTCGGCTTCCACACCTATGATCCCTCGATCAGCCTGTTGCTGTTCTCGATGGCGGTCATCGGCGGCCTGGGCTCGATCAGCGGTGCGCTGCTGGGGGTGGCGACCATCGAGGTCGCTGTCCACGCCTTCCCCCAGTACCAGCTGATCATCACCGGGGCCGGTCTGCTGTGGCTTCTCCTCATCCTCCCAGGGGGGCTGGGTGAGGGTCTCCAGCGGGTCCGCAACCGAGTGCTCCGTCGCATCGCCGCCAGTCACAACCTGATCGTGCCCACGCTGGTGGCGGACCGCTTGGATGACGCTTCCTCGCCGGAGGCGTCACAGGCGCCCCCTCGCGAAGACGCCCTCCTCGCCGGCGCCCTGTCGTCGGGCGATGTCGGTAGCACGCCCTCGGTCGAGACCGACGAGCTGGCGCTGGTGGGCGACGGGCATCCCCACGTCGAGACTGCTCGGCCAGACGAGGAAGACGAGGGCCCCCCACCCCTCCTGCGCTGCCGCCAGGTCGAGGTCTCCTATGGATCGGTGCAGATCCTGTTCGGCGCCGACCTCGAGGTCGCCGAGGGTGAGATCGTCGCCCTGCTCGGCACCAACGGGGCGGGCAAGTCGACCCTCCTCAAGGGGGCGGCCGGACTCGTGAAGGTGGGGGGCGGGTCCGTCGAGCTCGATGGGCAGGCCATCACCAACACCCCTGCCGACGCCGCCGCCCGCCTCGGCATGGCCCTCATGCCCGGCGGCCGGGGCGTGTTCCCGACGCTGACCGTCGATGAGAACCTCCGGCTGGCTGCCTGGCTGCTGCGCAAGGACCGGACCGCGGTGGCGGAAGCTCGCCGGGATGCTCTCGCCGTGTTCCCGATGTTGGACGATCGGATCGGCCAGATGGCCGGCAACCTGTCGGGTGGCGAGCAGCAGATGCTCTCCCTGGCCATGGCGTTCATGGTCAAGCCCCGGTTGCTCATGATCGACGAGCTCTCCCTCGGGCTCGCCCCGACGGTCGTGAGCCAGCTGCTCGACGTCGTGCGCGAGCTCCATGCCCGGGGGACGACGATCGTCGTCGTCGAGCAGTCGGTCAACCTTGCTCTCGAGCTGGCCGAGCGGGCTGTGTTCCTGGAGAAGGGCGAGGTGCGCTTCACCGGCCCCGCCGCCGACCTGCTGGATCGCCCCGACATTCTCCGATCGGTGTTCATCGCCGGGGGGAAGCCCGCCATCACGCCCACGGCGCGCAGCCGGCCACGCACCGACGGCGAGGAGGCCCGCGTCTCGCCCAGCGACGACGCCGCCGCCGTGCTCGAGTGCCGCGGTGTGACCAAGTACTTCGGCGGCATCCAAGCGGTGGCCGGCGTCGACCTGTCCCTTCGAGAAGGCGAGATCCTTGGCCTTATCGGCCACAACGGCGCCGGCAAGACGACCCTGTTCGACCTGATCTCGGGCTTCCTGGCCCACGATCGGGGTCGGATCCTCCTCGGGGGCATGGACATCGGCTTCTGGCCATCACACCTGCGGGCCGTCGCCGGCCTCGGCCGCTCCTTCCAGGAGGCGCGCCTGTTCCCGTCGCTCACGGTGACCGAGACCATTGCCGTCGCCCTCGAGCGTCACCTCGAGTCGCGCGACTTGGTCGCCGCCGCCCTCCAGTTGCCCGCATCGACCGACTCCGAGGCCCGGGCGGCAGTTCGGGTCGAGGAGCTGGTCGCCACGATGGGCCTCGGGTCCTTCCGGGAGAAGCTGGTGGGGGAGCTCTCCACCGGCACCAGGCGGATCGTCGAGCTGGCCTGCGTCCTGGCTCAGGATCCTGCCGTCGTGCTGCTCGACGAGCCCTCGGGCGGGGTGGCCCAGCGCGAGACCGAGGCACTCGGTCCCCTCCTCCTGCGGGTTCAGCGGCACTCGGGTTGCTCGATACTGGTGATCGAGCACGATATGCCGCTGATCACCGCGATCTGTGATCGGGTGATCGCCCTCGAGCTGGGTGGCGTCATCGCCGGCGGCACGCCCACCGAGGTGATGGAGCACCCACTGGTCGTCGCCTCCTATCTGGGCACCGACCAGAGCTCGATCCACCGCTCAGGCACGCGATCGCGGCCCCTCACGGCGAGGGCGACCGGTCCGGCTCCGGCTGCGACCGCTGAAAACGGCCCTCCGGGCGCGCTCGAGAATGTCGCCGCTCCGGTGGATGGGCAGGATGACGACGACCTGGCCCGCACCCGCTCGGCCCGTACCCGCTCGGGCGACTGACGGCCGGACCGTCACGTAACGCTAATTACAAGCTACAAGACGTTCCAGACCGTCGCGTCCGGCGTGGCGGTACCCTTCATGGAGCGTTTACCAGCGGGCAACAGGCTCGTGACCGATCACGAGTTGGATACGTGCGGGCGGAGTTTGACCGTCTGCGGTCTCCCGGCCAGCAGCGGGACACAGTGAGGTCCTCGGAGCCGGTCGCAGTGGCGATGGAGCCTTGTTGATGCAGTCTGACGGCGAGAAGGTGATGATCCTGAGCGAAAACGACCGGCCATCCGACGTGGGCGCCTTCCTGCGTGTACCGGAGCCGAGGGGCCATCGACGGCCACACCGCTGTCACGTTCCGAAGACGGATTACCCCCCGGGCACGATCTGGCGCTGTGGGTGTGGTCGACGTTGGAAACTTGCGTCGACCCGCTACGACACAGTGATGGGCAAGACAACGAGCGCTGCCGGCCGCCCGCTGGCCTGGGTCCGTCGAATCGCCCCGTGGCCGCGGCGCGCAGTTGCTGAGTCGCTGACCCGGGCCCTCGAGAGCTCATAGCCAGCGACGGTGCGTGCTCCGGGCTGCGCGCTCGACGCCGATTCCCGTGGTACGCGAATCCCACGACACCCGGCAGGCCACGGTGGCGGCTTGCCGGTCCGGTTGGTCACCCGGCACCCGGTCGCAGCAGTCCCGTGATGAGCGTGTCGAGGACGCGGTCGACCTCGGCTCGGGCGGCGGGTGCGTCTCCAGCACGGGCGATGTACAGCGAGGCGCCGTAGAGGCCGCCCAGAGCGACGTGGGTGAGGGCGTCGACGGCGGTCCCTCCGAAGGCGCTCGTGCCCAGCAGCGGCGTGAGGACTTTCCGCAGCATGGGGAGCTCGACCGGGTCGATGCCGACTTCCAAGACCTGTGACTGCAGGACCGACACACTGTCGAGCACGACAATGCGACGGAAGGCCGGATCGAGGCAGGCGTCGAGGAAGGCCGACAGACCGGCGCGTGCAGCGTCCCACGGTGAGGTCTGCGAGGCTGCCGCTTCCATGACACGGGAGAAGACCTCGTCCTCGACCGTCTCGTAGACGGCGCGGAACAACGCCTCCTTACCGGAAAAGTGGTGGTACAGCGCGCCTCGCGCCACTCCCGCCTGCTGGATAATGTCGTCGATCGACGTCGCCGGGTAGCCGTGCTCGGTGAAGTTCTTGCGGGCCACAGCGATGAGGACGTTGCGCGTGGCCTCGGCTTGGCGGGCCCGGAGCGGCTTGACAGACACGCGTCACTGTACCAAACTGACCGACAATCGGTCACCGATAATTAGTCGGTCACCGATCCGTGATCGGTCCAACGGAGGAGGAGTGGGATGAGGGATCTGGTCCAGGCATGAGAGTCCCCAACGCCGAGCACAACTCCCGCCCATGGCGGATCCACGAGCTCACCCGCGACTACCGGCTGGAGGATGTGTGGGAGCTCCCCGGGGTCGGCGGCCCCGACGACTTCCCCCGGCTGGTGCAGCTGATGGCTTCCTATGACGCGTCGCGAAGCTCGTCGGTCGCTGTCCGCACGCTCTTCGCGATCCGCTTTAGGATCGGGGGGCTGCTCGGCTGGGACGCCCCGAGTGGCGGCGTCGGCTCGAGGGTGCCCACATTGCGAGACCGGTTCCCGCCGGATCTACGCGGCGCCCCACCCGGTCCGGACATGGCCGGGGGCCCCTTCACGTCGCTGTACCTGCTCGAGGACGAGTGGGCGGCAGAGATCGCCAACCAGACCGTGCACGGGGTCGTCCACGTCGGCCAGGTCCCCGACGGGACGGGAGGCTCTCGCGCCTACATGGCCGTCTACGTGAAGCCAAACGGTCTGCTCGGAAACGCCTATATGGCCGCTATCAGGCCATTCCGATACATGATCGTGTACCCCGCCATGCTGCGGGAGCTCGGGCGGATCTGGCAGGCGGGCGGCGACGATTCGACACCGCTCGTCCCCGACCGCGATCAGAGAGCGCGTTGAGTCGTCGCGGGGCAGCGCGACGGCGCCGGTTTATGCCTTGGGGCTCTCCAGTACCAGCGCCACGCCCTGGCCGGAGCCGACACACACGCCCAGGACGCCGTAGCGCGCACCTCGCAGGTGCAGTTCGGTCGCCAGGGTGAGCACGTAACGGGTGCCGGATGACCCGAACGGGTGGCCGATGGCCACGGCGCCGCCGTTGGGGTTCAGTCGCTCGTCGGGGACCTCGAAGCCGTCGAGCTGGTTTGGCAGCTCGCGAAGGA
>DASXCO010000159.1 GCA_036491125.1 Acidimicrobiales bacterium
ATCGAAAGGGGCAGGTCGGGTACCTGCCAGGCGGAGGAGGCCGGGCCGATGACCTGCTCGGCCACAGACAACAGGCTCGAGTCGGAGGGCGTCCCGCCCCCGAGCACGTCCTGGATCATGGCGTCGGCAGTTGGATCGCCAAGCAGCCCACCGTGGAACGCGGGCACCACCGCGGTGGGGATACCAAGGGGCTTGGCGTTGCCGGAAGCGACGGCGTCGGCCAATGGCAGCAGCGCGTACTGGCGTACGCCCGCCACGGGACACGAGAGCACCGAGCGCAGGGCCGGCGCGTCCTGGACGATCGATCTGAGGAACGGTTGGCTGGGAGCCAGGTCGACGGTTGTCTCAGTTCCCACCGTGTCGCTCAAGGCCTGGAGGCCCAGCCCTCCGACGACACCCCATCCAGCGACGCCGGACGGCGGGTAGTAGACGCGCGCCGGTTGCACCAGCGGGCTGACCATGATCAAGGTGCTGACGGGAGCGTGCGGGGAAGCGGTGAGGTAGGTCTTGGCCACTAGCGAGCCCTCGCTCTCGGCCACGATGCTCACCGGCTGGCCCGTCTGGTGGTAGAGAGCGTCGACCTGATCGGACATCAGCCGCTCGAGCTGCGACAGCGGCTGCTGCGTATCGGACGACTGGTAGGGCAACGGCCGTCCAGCGGCGTCGACGCCGCGATAGGAGAAGCGTTGCTCGGTGTAGTGCCCCGTGAATGGGGGAGCGGTCCTGCCGTTCCAGCTGCTCCAGAATCCGCTGGCCACCAGCACGGGCTTGCCGGTTGCACCCGACGGACCGCCGTCGTTGCCTGGGTCAGAGCCGCTGGTGGACGCGTCGGCCCGCGTCGAGCTCGCCGGGTGGCTCACCGTCGCGAAGCCGATGGCCGATCCACCAACCACCACCCCGAGCAACAGGGCCAGCCCTGCGGGAGCCAGCGGCAGGAATCGGTGCGAGCGCGCCGTGCCGGTGACCGCGTGCACCATTCCGAACCATGCCCAGGCGTTGAAGACTCCGGTGAGGGCGGCGATGGGCACCCACAGCCCTCTCGGGGACACCGCCGTCAGCCCCGCGGCGACGGTCAGGACGAGGAAGGTCAGGGCGATCCAGCCCAGCGCCCGCGGCGCCGGCGCCCGCCGCCACCAGCCGCTCGTGATGGCCCCGTGATGAACGAGAAAGGCGAGCAGCAGCACGGTCGGCACGGCGGCGAAGAACAGCCACGACACGGAGACCACCGCCAAACCGAACAGCAGGATCGTCCACGGCATCAACAACAGCGCGGCGAGGAACGTGAAGGCGATGCTGCGGGTCAGCAGCACGCGCGGTGCGGGCCGCGGGATGTCGTCGGGCCACGCTTCGCGAACGGTGAGTGCGGTCAACAATCCCCGAGCGAAGAGGACAGCGCCCGCCTCGGCCAGAAAGCCCGGCCAGCTGTTGTGGTAGACGATCAGCCATCGGAGGTCGTGGAAGACGCCGAATGGCACCGGGGCGTTCACCTGGGGAGCGAGACCCATTCCCGACTGCACGCCGAGCTGGGTCAGCAGGGCGGCCTCGAGGGCGCCGGCGCCCGAACATAGGGCGATAAGCCGCCAACGGGACAGGAAACGGGACCGACTGGGTTGTGGTGGCGCCTCACGTCGCATCGAAAGCTCCCCGTCTCGGGGCCCAAGCGTATCGACCCGGCCTGTCGGCGCACGCACCCTCTAACCTCTCATTGAGGCACTCATCATGGTTCTAGACAACCGATGAACAGGGGTGGGGGATTCCAGGGGCGTTGCCCGGACCGGCGCCAAAGGTTCGCAAGGTGCCAGGGGTTGTGCTCACCGTGAGAGGTGGGGTGCTGAGTCGCGGCGGCTTTCGCACGCTCCTCATCGGCCAGGGAGTGTCGTCGCTCGGCGACTGGATGGCCACGATCGCCTTCATGGCCTTGGCCCTGGCGCTGACGGGCGACTCGGCTGCCGTCGCTGGCATTCTCGTACTGCGCCTGGCGCCAGCGGCGATCGCGGGTCCTCTCACGGCTCGGATCGTGCCCCGATGGAACCGCCGCAACACCATGCTCGCCATGGACGCCCTGCGGGCTGGTGCGATCGCCCTGGTCCCGTTCGTCCACGCTCTCTGGTGGATCTACCTCTGGGCCTTCGTGGTGGAGGCGGCCAGCCTGGTGTTCCTGCCAGCGCGCGATGCGTCGATCCCCGACCTCGTCGAGGATGAGGACCTGCCCCTGGCCAACGGCCTGATCCTCGGGTCGTCCTACGGGACCATCCCGCTCGGCGCGGCGGCGTTCGCCCTCGTATCGCTGTTGGCGGCCGGTAGCGTCAGCACCTCTTCGCCCCGGGGGGTGGGGCCGACATTCTGGGTGGATGCCGCCACCTACGTCGTCTCGTTCGCCCTGCTGAGCCGGATCCGGGGACTGGGCGCGGCACCGTCCCGTGCCGTTCGACCGCTCGAGGACGACCTGCCGAGAGGGTTCCTCTCGGCCTTTCGGATCCCACTCGTGCGGGCGGTGGCGCCAGCTGCGCTGTCCGTCGCCTTGGGCGTGGGCGCCCTCTTCTCCCTCGGGATCGTCTTCGTGCGCGGCGTGCTGCACGCCACCGACATCCAGTTCGGTGTGCTCATCGCCCTGTTCGGGGCGGGCGCGGCCATCGGCCTGGTCGTGCTTCGCCGACTCCGTTTCCACGGCATGACATCGGTGCTCTGGTGTGTCGCCGGCCAGGGAGTCGTCATCGCCGCGATGAGCCTGTCCCCGGGTGTGCCGCTCGCGTACCTCGGCGCCACTGCCTTCGGGGGGTTCACCGCCGCCTGCCTGGCGGGCGCCATGAGCCTGCTCCAGGAGAGCCTCGACGGCGAGCAGCGGGTCCTCGCCTTCGCCGCCTTCCACGTGGTGATACGGGTGGGTTTGACCGTTGCCGCCCTCGGTGCTGGGGTGGCCGCGGATCGGCTCGAGGGTGTGAGGTGGCCGGTCCTCGGCATGCTGCCGCCCGCCCGGGTGGTGCTGATGTGCTCGGGTCTGTTCGTCGTCGCCTCGGCTGTCGTCACCTGGTTCAGGTTGCGACAGCGGCCGGTCGACATCGGTCGGAGCGAAGAGGTCGCGGGCGTCGCGGTGGCTCTGCCCGACTACCCGCTCGCTGGCCCCGGGCCCACCCCAGCGTTCTCCGACAAAGATCCCTCCGAAGCGACCTCCTTCGTGCCACCCCGTCGGCCGCCGGGCGTGTGAGACATGCTCGGCGGTGTGCTGAACACTAAATAGTCGTCGGAGATACTCTGGCGTTGTGTCCGAGCGGGTCGCGTCGCTTCGTAGCCTCGTACTGATCAGGCCGGAGCTGGAGCAGATCCACTTGGACGGCTCGGTCGAGGACACTGTGCTCCTGACCGCCGACGGTGTGCACCTGAGTGCCCGCTGGTGGCGACGTCCGGGCCGGGCGCGGGCGGCAGTCGTCCTGGTTCACGGCTTTGGCGCGTCGAAGGAGGACGGCGGGATACGGGCGCTCGCAGCCGATCTGCACGGGGCCGGCTTCGATGTGCTCACCTACGACGCGCGTGGCCATGGCGCCTCGGAGGGCAACTGCTCTGTGGGGGGTGACGAGCGCCTGGACGTCGCCGCCGCCGTAGCCTTGGCCGCCGACGGTGGCCAGCCCGTGGTGCTGGTGGGTGTCTCCATGGGCGCCATCGCTGTCTTCTGCTATGTCGGTTCGATGGCTGCCGAGGATCGGTCGTCGCGGGTGGCGCCGGCAGGCGGTGGCGAGTCGCCGATCGCCGGTGTGGTCGCGGTCAGCGCCCCGGCGCGGTGGCGAATGTCGCCCAGCCTCGTCGGACTCGCGATCCTCGGCCTAACCAGGACCAAGGTCGGGCGCTGGTTCATGCTCCACCGACTCGGGGTGCGGATCAACATCGGCTGGGCGCTTCCCGACCCCCCGCTCTCGGCCATCGGCCAGGTCGGCGTGCCGGTGGCGGTGGTCCACGGCCGCCGTGACCGTCTGATCCGGGCGGGGGAGGCCCGTCTGCTGTTCGACGGGGCCGCCGAGCCCCGCCGCCTCGATGTGGTCGCCCGCATGGGCCACGGGATCGACGATGCGGCCCGTGAGGCCGTGGTCAGCGCGATCGACTGGGTGATGGGCATCCCGAGCGGCGAGGTTCCCGCCGTCAACGGCTAGGGCCGGCGACGGTCAGCGCCGGCTATCCCCACCACCACGCCAACCCCGTGAGCGGGCCGGTGTGGACGATCATCACGGGCCCGAAGGAGCCGACGAAGGCTGTCGCCGGCTCAACCTCGGAGCGCACCACGTCCATCATGCGCTGCGCGGACTCGGGCTCGGCGGCGTGCAGGGCGGCGACGTGCAGCGGGGCACCTCGGACCTTGGACCGCCGCCAGTGGTTCAACAACTGCTCGAGGGCGGCGTCACGGCTGAGGGAGGGCCGCAGCGGGCGGATGCCGCCGTGCTGGAACTCGAACAGGGGCCGCAGGCCCAGGTAGGTGCCGGCCCGTCCGGCGATGTCGGGGAGGCGCCCGCTGCGAACGAGGTACTTGAGCGTGTCGACAGCGGCGACGAGACGGACCCGGCTGCTCACGAGGCGGGCTCTCGTCACCACCTCGTCGAGGGGCTCCCCGTTCCGGGCGGCCTCCGCCGCGGCCAGCACGACCAGGCCCTCGGCGCCGGCGGCCGTGGCGGTGTCGATGACCTGCACCTGCCCGCCGGACGACTCGGCCGCCAGCAGGGCGGCCTTGTGGGTGCCGCTCATACGCTCGGAGACCGTGAGCACCACCACGCCGTCACCTGACTGGCGCGTTTCGATGGCCTCGCCGAAGGCTCCCGGTGCCGGCCCCGAGGTGTGCACACCTTCGTCGATCCGGCGCACGACCTCCTCGAGGGTGACCTGATTGTCGGGGTAGGTGGTGCCCCCGATGGTCAGCTGCATCGGCACCACGGTGATATCGAGCCGCTCGACCAGGCCCTTGTCCAGGGCAGCGGCACTGTCGGTGATGACGGCTACGGCCATGACCTCTCGGTTCGTGCGACGAGCGCGGACGTGGGGGCTGGCATTTAAGCGGTTAGGAGATCACCTCAGTATGTCCCGGTCAAGAACCAGGCGACAGAGGTAGGTACCAAGTCGCGAACGGCCCTCGGGTGGCCCGTTGCCGAGGAGGCGCTTGGCCAGGAGTGGGATGACGATTGCCACACCCATCCAAGCTCCCCTTCGACCCCGGGTCGCGGCCAACACCGGGGCTAGCCCCAGCATCGCCAGAAAACTCCCCAGCGCCGTGTGCCCGCTCAGCCTACCGCCTGCCAGCCCGGCTCCCAGAACTGCCGCGCCCTCGGGCGCCATCACCAGGAGACCGCCCAGCGCCGGGGAGATTCCGCGGCCGCCGGCACCAGCCAGGAAGGGCGACCAGTTGTGGCCGGCCACGCCGAGCCCGGCTGCCCCGGCCCCGAGCTCGGGGCGGCGGCTCCCGGCGAGGACCGGTCCTACGGCGCCCTTGGCAAGCTCGAGGCAACCGACGACGGCGAGCGGACCGAAGCCCGCCACGCGGTAGAGCGAGGTGCCCGAGACGGTGCCGGAGCCGGTGGTCCGCAGGTCGACTCCCCGGAGTCGGCGGGCGGCGAGATTGGAGAACGGGACGGATCCGGCCAGGAAGGCCGCAGCGACGACGGACCAGGGGGGGAAGTCGTCCCGGCGCACCCCATCAGCATTCCCGGCCACGGCGGCGACAGACAAGCCGCCTGGCTGCAGCCTCAGGAGGGTAGCCCCACCGTCGTCGGCTTGGTCCGCGACGACCAGTGGAGGCTGAATCCCTCGCCGTGCATGGCTCGCCGGAACCACATCGTCGACACCAGGATGGCCGTGACGATGGCGATCAACGACGCTGCCGTCTTCAGCAGGACGAAGGACTTCACCGAGTAGGTGAGCAGCAGCCAGAGCGTCAGAGTGGCGTTGCTCAGGAACACGAACGTCCACAGGAGCGACACCCGCAGGAAGAACTTGCGGACGAAAGGCTGACGCAACAGGGCGGGGTCCAGGGGGCAGAAGTCCTGGGCCAGGCGCTCGGCCAGCGGGCGTCCGGCCGGGACCGAGACGAGGAAGGCGCCGGCGACCAGGAAGGTCCCCAGGGTCGGCTGTAGGAAGTAGACAAAGGCGCTGCCGGTGGCCATGGCCAGCGCTGTTCGCATGGTGAGCAGTGCACAGGCCATCACGAGCAGCCCCGGTATGGGCCGACCTGTCACAACCCGCCGGCCCAGTGCGACGTAGGAAAAGGCCACCGTGGCCAGCAGTGCGCCGCGCAGGCCGAGCAGCGAGAGCATCACGTAGAACAACGCCACCGGGCCCACCGTGCTCTCCACCAAGCCCGGCAACGCGTGACGGGCGAAGGCTCGTGGGGCTGGAAGGTGAATGGTGTTCGTTGCGAGGGGCAAGGAGTGGTCTTCCGACTGCGTTGAGCCAGGTCGCCAAACTGGCCGGGCAGGCGTGTCACCCGAGGGCGTTATCTCTTTGGCCAACGGTACACCCATATGGTCGTGAAGGTTCGACGGCGTAGATACCCACTCCTGCGCCTGTTATTCCCACGGGCGTTAGGTTGGATGGGTGCGTTTCTCCGTCGAGCAGTCGATCGCCGCGCCCCGCGACGCCGTGGAGGCCGCCTTCCTCGACCCTGGCTTCTACGCCGCGCTCGGTGAGCTCTCCGGCATTCGGCCCCCGGAGGTCGTGGAGCGCCGCGTCGAAGGACCAGACAGCAAGCTCGTGCATCTCCGGGTGCAGTACGCCTTTGCGGGCAACCTCTCGGGTCCCGCACGAGCCGTGCTCGACCCCGACCGCCTCACATGGGTCGACCATTCGACGTTCGATCGGGCCGCGCACCGCATCGAGTTCGAGATCGTGCCCGATCACTACGAGGACCGTCTGCAGTGTGCAGGTTGGTACCAGTTCGAGCCGAGTGGCGAGCACGCCACCCGCCAACTGATCGGGGGCGATCTGCGGGTGCGGTACCCGATCGTGGGTGGGCTGGTCGAGCGGGCGATCATCGTCGGGATGCGCCAGCACCTCGATGAAGAGGCCCGGATCCTCGAACGCTGGCTGCGGGACAGCGGCGCCATCGCCAGCGATACCGGATAGTCGCCAAGGGCAGCGGGTTGCCCTGCAGCATCCGCGGCGTGGCGGCGGGTCGCCACTACCGTCGTTGATCGGTGACTTGGCATCTCGACTCGTTCTCGCGTTCGCTCACCGGGGCCGCACCCGGCACCGTCGAGGCCTATGGCAGGGACCTGGCCGCGTTCGTGACCTGGGCCGAGCGAGGAGGCCTTCGCGGCCCCGACGTGATCGATCGCCTGCTGCTTCGGCGGTACCTCGCCTACCTCTCCACCCGCGGGTACGCCCGCAACACGATCGCCCGCAAGGCGGCAGCCCTGCGTCGCTACTTCGGCTGGCTCCGCCGGAGCGGCTCGTTGCCGTCGGATCCCGCCCGGCGACTGTCGGCACCGGCCGGCGAGGACCGGCTCCCCCGGGTGCTGACCCGCACGGAGGTCGAGGCCATGCTGGACACGCCGGTAGCCCGGGCCGACGCCGTCCCCGAGGCCGTGCGGCGTCGCGACGACGCCGTGCTCGAGCTTCTCTACGGCAGCGGGCTTCGGGTCTCGGAGCTGACGGGCCTCGACCTCGGCGACGTCGACCTGCCCTCGGGGATCGTCGTGGTCTGGGGAAAGGGGTCCAAGCAGCGACGGGTGCCCATGCACGCCGCCTGCGTCGAAGCCCTCCGGGCCTGGTTGGAGCAGGGCCGTGAGGCGTTGGTCCGCCCCAGCTCTCCGGCCGATGCCATCTTCCTCAACGCCAGGGGGAACCGCCTGGGACCGCGTGACGTCCGGCGCATCCTGGACCGCCGGTCGAGGGTTCCGACCCATCCCCATGCCCTCCGGCACAGCTTCGCGACCCACCTGCTCGACGGGGGCGCGGATCTTCGGGTCGTCCAGGAGCTGCTCGGCCACGCCACCCTGGAGACGACCCAGGTGTACACCCACGTGAGCAAGGATCACCTGGTCACCGTGTACGAGAAGACCCACCCCCGAGCGTGATCCGGCGGTGGCACCTCGGGGGCCGAGCGGGGCGCCACCCCTCCGTTCGGTAAGCTCCACGGGTCGGGTCGGTTCTCCGCCCGGCGAGACCATCACCCGTGCGCTCCCACGGTCGCCCTTCGGGGCGCTGCGCGCGGGGTCGGACAACCGATGGGAAGGAGCCAGCAGTGGCCGTCGTGACCATGAAGCAGTTGCTAGAGGCCGGGGTGCACTTCGGCCACCAGACCCGGCGCTGGAACCCGAAGATGCGTCGTTTCATCTTCGGCGAGCGCAACGGCATCTACATCATCGACCTCAATCAGACGCTGAAGCGCATCGAGGTCGCCTATTCCTATGTCCGGGACCTCGTGGCCGGCGACGGGACGGTGTTGTTCGTCGGGACGAAGAAGCAGACCCAGGACGCCATCTCGTCGTACGCCAACGAGTGCGGGATGCCGTACATCAACGAGCGGTGGCTCGGCGGCATGCTCACCAACTTCGCCACCATCAGCGGGCGGGTGAAGAAGATGCAGGAGTACGAGCGCATGAAGGCGGCCGGTGATTTCGACGCCATGCCGAAGAAGGAGGCCCTCATCCTCAGCCGGGAGCTCGACAAGCTCCAGCGCAACCTGGGCGGCATCCGCACCATGAGCCGGCTGCCCGACGCCATCTTCGTCATCGACACCAAGAAGGAGCACATCGCCGTCACCGAGGCGAACAAGCTCGGCCTGCCGATCCTCGCGGTCGTCGACACCAACTGCGACCCCGACATCATCCAGTACGTCATCCCGGGCAACGACGACGCCATCAGGGCCGGCACCCTCATGTGCCGGATCGTGGCCGACGCCGTCAAGGAGGGCAGCTTCATCGCCTCTCGGGGCGGCGCGGCGGCCGCGGGCGGATCCCCTCCCGCGCCCGACCCGGCGGCGGAGGATCGGCGAGCCCGCGAGCAGGTGGAGGCGCGCCGCCAGGCCGCGGTGCAGCAACAGGAGCGCGAGGCCCGGCTGGCCGAGCAGGGTCGCAGCCGCTCCCGGAGCCCCGAGCCGGCCCCCAGCCCCGCGCCGGCCCCCGGCCCCGCGCCAGCGCCCAGCCCCGCGCCGGCCCCCAGCCCGGCGCCGGCAGCCAGCCCCGCCGACACCTCCCAGGCCAGCGCACCATCAGCGCCCGATGGAGCGGCGTCCGAGGCGCCGGCCCAGTCTCCAGCCCCCCAGTCCACAGCGACTCAGTCCGCCGGCACCCCGGCCCAGGAGCAGTAGCGATGCCCGAATTCACAGCCAAGGACGTGCAAGCCCTCCGTCGGGCGACCGGCGCCGGCATGCTCGATGCCAGGCGCGCCCTGGAGGAGACCGACGGGGACGCCGAGAGAGCCAGGCGCTGGCTGCGGGAGCAGGGTCTGGCCAGCTCCGGCCGCCGGAGCGACCGTCCCAGCTCCCAGGGCGCCGTATCAGTGGTGGTCGACGGGCCTGGCGCGATCGTCGAGCTGCGGTGCGAGACGGACTTCGTGGCCAAGTCGGCCGAGTTCGTGCGCCTGGTCGAGGAGCTCACCCAGGCAGTGGCGACCAAGGGTGAAGAGGCTGCGGGCGAGCGACAGGGCGACGTCGACGAGCTCAACGTGACGCTCAAGGAGAACATCAGCGTCGGCCGGGTCGTGCGCTTCCTCCCCGCAGAAGGGGCGATCCTGGACAGCTACCTCCACCTCCAGAACGGGAGGGGGGTCAATGCCGTCCTGGTGGAGATGGAGGGTGGCACGAAGGAGCTCGCCCACGAGGTCGCCGTCCACGTCGCCTTCGCCCGACCCACGTACCTGGCCCGCGAGGATGTCCCAGCGAGCGAGGTCGAGACCGAGCGCGCGACCATCGAGAGCATCAGCCGCAAGGAGGGAAAGCCCGAGGCGGCTCTGCCCAAGATCGTGGAGGGTCGGCTCACGGGCTGGTTCAAGGAGCGGTGCCTGCTGGAGCAGCCCTATGTACGGGACGAGAAGCGCACGGTCGCCCAGCTGGTCGGCGAGGCGAGGGTGACCCGCTTCGCCCAGGTGGAGGTCGGGGCCTGAGTGCTCCACTCCCGCCAGCAGCCCGCCTCTCCGCGCTGGCGACGTGTGGTACTGAAGATCTCCGGGGAGGCGCTGGCCAGCTCGGCGTCCGACGAGACGATCGACGGCGTGGTCGTCGAGCGCATCGCGACCGAGATCGCCGCCGCCCGCGCTGACCTCCAGGTCGAGCTGGCGGTGGTGGTCGGGGGCGGCAACATCTGGCGAGGGACAACCGGCGCCGGCACGGGGATGGACCGCGCCACTTCCGACTACATGGGCATGCTGGCCACGGTGATCAACGCCCTGGCCCTCCAGGACGCCATCGAGCGACAGGGCCAACCGACGAGGGTCCTCTCGGCCATCGAGATGGCCGAGGTCGCCGAGCCCTATATCCGCCGGCGGGCCATGCGGCACCTGGAGAAGGGACGGGTCGTCATCTTTGCGGCCGGGATGGGGAACCCGTACTTCACGACCGACACCCCGGCGGCCCTCAGGGCCGCCGAGATCGAGGCTGACGCCATACTCAAGGGCACCCACTCCGGCGTCGACGGCGTCTACAGCGCCGACCCCAAGGTCGACCAGGATGCCGTCCGCTTCGACCGGATCTCGTTCATGGACGTGATCTCTCGTGACCTCAAGATCATGGATCTCACCGCCGTGACCTTCTGCAAGGACAACGGTCTGCCCATCCTCGTCTTCGACCTCATGAGCGAGGGAAACATCGGTCGCGCCCTTTCGGGGGAGCCGATCGGTACGCTTATCACGTGATGGACGATTCACTCGTCGGTGCCGCTCTGGACGAGGCCCGGGAGAAGATGGGCAAGGCGGTGGGCCACACGCAGACCGAGTTCGGCGGCGTTCGCACCGGGCGGGCGACGCCGACGCTGGTGGAGAAGCTCAAGGTCGAGTACTACGGCTCCGAGGTCCCCCTTCAGCAGCTGGCGGGATTCAGCGTGCCCGACGCCCGACTGCTCGTCATCTCGCCCTACGACAAGGGCTCTCTCAAGGCCATCGAGAAGGCCATCCTCCACTCGGATCTCGGGATCACCCCCTCGAGCGACGGGCAGGTGATCCGTCTGGCGTTCCCTCCGCTTACCGAGGAGCGGCGCAGAGATCTGGTCAAGGTCGTGCGCCACAAGGCCGAGGAGGGCAAGGTCGCGACCCGCAACCTGCGACGAGCGGTCCGCCACGAGTTGGAAGCGCTGGAGCATGATGGGGACATCTCCTCTGACGAACTCGACCGGGCCGAGAAGGAGCTCGAGAAGGTCACGCATCACTATGTGGCGGAGATCGACCGCGTTCTGCAGCACAAGGAGCAGGAGCTCCTCGACATCTGACCGTCTCGCGGCGGGACGTCGGAGCACTTCCGGCCCACGGGCCGGCCCGATGACAGGAGAGCCACCATGGACCAGAGCGACGAGACACAGGGCCGAGCGGCGAGACCGGGTCCCGGCGACAGCATCCGTATCATCGGCGCCGAGGAAGCGGGCTCCGCGGCGGGTGTCGACCTCACCCAGCCGCTGTTGTCGACGGTGGACTCGGCCGATCGCGACTCCGGGGGTCAGGGGGAGAGACCGGGCGGGGGAGCCGAGGACGAGCTCAACGACTGGCCGAGCCCGCCGCCGCGAGACGACCGGGCGTTCGATCTCAGCGATCTCGACGACCCCGAGGAAACAGGTCGCTTCAAGAGCCAGCCACCGCCGAAGGCGCCGCCCTCGAGGACGGGCCGGCAGACGCCCTCGACGCCGGCGTCGCCCCGGAAGGATCATCCTCAGCGCGGCGATCTGACGACGCGGGTCCTGACCGGGCTGGGCATCGGGCTGGCCGCCATCATCCTGTTCAGGCTGGGCTCGCTCACGGCGCTGGTCCTTGTGGTGCTCGTCGTCACCGTGGCCGCGGCCGAGCTGTTCGGCGTCCTCCGCCGCGCCGGGTACCGTCCCGCCACCCTGGTGGCGCTGGTGGCGACGGTCGGGATACTGATCGGCGCCTACATGAAGGGCGAGGCTGCCATCCCCCTTGTACTGGGCCTGGTGGTGGTGTTCACCCTCCTCTGGTACCTCGTGGGCGTGGTGAGAGATCGGCCCACGGTCAACGTGGCAGTGACCTTCCTCGGCTTCATGTGGGTCGGGTTCCTCGGGTCGTTCGCCGCCCTCCTCCTGGACCCGAGAATGTTCCCCAACCGCCACGGCGTGGCGCTGCTCCTGGGCGCGGCGGTGACGACCGTCGCCTACGACGTGGGTAGCTTCCTCGTGGGTAAGAGGTTCGGCCGCCACCATCTCGCCCCCGCGATCAGCCCCAACAAGACCTGGGAGGGCTTGATCGGTGGCACCCTCGCCAGCGTGCTCGTGGGCGCCGTGGTCGTGAGCCAGATCAGCCCGTGGACAACGACGAGAGGCATCGCCCTGGGGCTGGTCGTGGCCGTGGCGGCGCCGCTGGGCGACCTGTGCGTGTCGTTGCTCAAGCGCGACATCGGGGTCAAGGACATGGGTTGGATCCTGCCCGGGCACGGCGGGGTGCTGGACCGGGTCGACGCGCTGCTCTTCGTCGTTCCCGCGACCTATTATCTGGTGCGCCTCATCAACTTCGGCGGGTAACGACCGCATGACCACCGTCAGCCTCGTCGGCTCAACGGGTTCTATCGGCACCCAGGCGATCGACGTCGTCCACGCCGATCCGGGTGCCTTTGAGATCATCGCCCTGGGTGCCAACCGATCCGTCGACCAGCTCGCGGCCCAGGCCCGCCAGCTCCGGCCCCGGCAGGTCGCCGTCGCTGACGCGAGCCTGGAGCCCCGTCTGCGCGAGCTGGTTCCCTCGGGCATCGAGGTCCTGGCCGGACCGGAGTCGCTGCCTGCCATCGCCGCCGCCGCCGAGGTGGTGGTCAACGGGGTCGTGGGGTTCGCCGGGCTGCCGGTGACGCTCGCCGCCCTCGAGGCCGGTCGCCGCCTCGCCCTGGCCAACAAGGAGTCGCTCATCGCCGCCGCGCCCGTCGTCGAGCGGGCGCGGGTGACACCCGGGGCGGAGATCCTGCCCGTCGACTCCGAGCACTGCGCCCTCCATCAGTGCCTGCGGGCCGGCTCGGGCGCGGTCAGCGAGCTCGCCCGCATCGTGCTGACCGCCAGTGGGGGACCGTTCCGCGGTCGCAAACGGGCCGATCTGTCGGCCGTGACGCTCGAAGAGGCGCTGGCCCACCCGACGTGGAGCATGGGACCGAAGATCACCGTCGACTCGTCGACCCTCATGAACAAGGGCCTCGAGGTGATCGAGGCCCATGCGCTCTTTGGCGTCGAGTACGAACGCATCGAGGTGATCGTGCACCCGCAGTCGGTGGTGCACTCGATGGTGGAGTTCTGCGACGGGGCCACTGTCGCCCAGCTCTCACGGCCGGACATGCGCCTGCCGATCGGTTACGCCCTCCACTATCCGGCGCGACTCCGGCAGCCCTTCGGCGTGCTCGACTGGACCCGCCTCGACAAGCTCGACTTCGAGCCGCCTGATCTGGAGGCTTTCGCCTGCCTCGGGCTCGCCTACGAGGCCGGCCGGCTGGGAGGGGCGGCGCCGGCCTGGCTGAACGCCTCCAACGAGGTGGCGGTCTCGGCGTTCCTCGAGGGCAGCCTGCCCTGGCTCGGTATCGCCGAGGTGGTGCAGGACGCGCTGCATGCCTATTCGCCTGTGGAGCTGCATAACGTGGACGACGTGCTCGAGGTTGATCGAATGGCGCGCCGGGCCGCGGGTCTCGCCGTGCAGCGCAGGTGTCAGGCGGCGTGAGCGACGACGGCCCCGATTCGCCATCCCCGGGACCGGGACCGCCGCCCACACCGCCTGGAGCGTCGGAAGCGTCGGAAGCGCCCCCGGGGTCGTCGCCCGGGGCGACTCCGACGGGGCGTCGACCTCCAGTGCCGTTGAACGACCCGGCCGAGCAGCGACGGGCGGCAGTGCGGCTGCTGCTCGTGGTGGGGGCGGGCGTGGCGGCGGCGGTCCTGACGGGCACGACGGGCACCCTCGTCGTGGTGCTGGCCATCGTGATCATGATCATGCTCCATGAGCTGGGCCATTTCGCCACCGCCAAGTGGGGCCACATGAAGGTGACCGAGTACTTCCTCGGGTTCGGCCCCCGCCTGTGGTCGATCCACCGGGGCGAGACGGAGTACGGGGTCAAGGCCATCCCCGCTGGTGGCTACGTGAAGATCCTCGGGATGAGCAACCTCGAGGAGGTCGACCCCGCCGACGAGCCCCGCACCTACCGCGAGCAACCCTTCGGGCGCCGGCTGTCGGTGGCCGTGGCGGGCTCGGCCGTCCACTTCATCCTGGCCTTTCTCATCCTGTGGGTGCTCTTCTCGTTCGTGGGCGTGCCCAGCGGCAACCAGGTCGCGGTCGGCGGCTTCTCGACGATCGAGGGAACTGCCAGCCCCGCCAAGCAGGCGGGCCTCCAGCCCGGCGACGTGTTCGTCTCCGTCGACGGCCGGGCTCTCTCCTCCTCCGACCAGCTGGTGTCCTACATCCAGTCTCACGCCGGCCAGCCCGTGACCGTGGTGGTCAAGCGCCGTGGTGACACGCAGACGATCAGGGTGACGCCGCTCGACGAGCGGACGGTCAAGGTGCAGGGCCAGCCGGCGCCGCCACCGTCCTCAACCCCGTATGGGATCATCGGCGTCCAGCTGACGTCGCCGGTCGAGACGACCAACCCGATCGCCGCCGTGGGCCGGTCGACCGTCGACCTCGGCCGCTTCTCCTGGGACACGCTCGCTGCCCTCGGGAGCGTGTTCTCCCCCCACGGCATCAGCAACTACACCCACGAGGTGACCAGTCCGACGGGGAACACGGGGAATCAGAGCCAAGCGACGACGTCCAACAGCAACAGCCCCCGGTTCGAGTCCCCGATCGGGATCGTGCGGCTGGCGTCGGAGGCGTCACACGCCGGCCTGCGTGAAGTCCTCCTCCTGCTGTTCAGCATCAACGTGTTCGTGGGCCTGTTCAACCTGTTCCCTATGCTGCCCCTCGATGGCGGTCACGTCGCCATCGCCGTGTACGAGAAGGCCCGCTCGCGGCGCGGCCGCCGCTACCACGTGGACGTGGCCAAGCTGCTGCCCGCCACCTACCTGGTGTTCCTCGTCCTGGTCGTGCTCGGGGTGACCGCCATCTACATGGACGTCACCCATCCGCTTGCCAACCCCTTCCAGTGAGGATCCGATGACCCGTCCCCCTGTCATCGCCGCCGCCCGCCGGCCCACCCGCAGGATCACCGTGGGTGACGTGGCCGTCGGAGGCGGCGCCCCCGTCAGCGTGCAGTCGATGACGATCACCAAGACCGCCGACGTGGAGGGCACGCTCTCGCAGATCTACGCCCTGGCCGGGGCCGGAGCCGACATCGTGCGCTGCACGTGCAACGAGGCCGAGGCGGCCGAGGGGTTGGCCCGCATCGTCCCCCGCTCGCCGGTGCCGATCGTGGCCGACGTCCACTTCCACTACGAGATGGCCATGGCGGCGCTCGAGGCGGGCGTCCAGTGCCTCCGGCTCAACCCCGGCAACCTCCGCAAGCCGGAGGAGATCAAGCTCGTGGCCAACGAGGCCAAGGACCGGGGCGTGCCGATCCGCATCGGCGTGAACGCGGGGTCGCTGCACCCCCAGCTCTACAAGAAGCACGGCGGGGCCACGCCCGAGGCGTTGGTCGAGTCCGCCCTGATGGAGCTGGCGTACTTCGACGAGGTCGACTTCCACGACGTCAAGATCTCGGTCAAGGCGTCGAACGTCCCGCTCATGATCGAGGCCTACCGTCAGCTAGCCGACACGGTCGACCATCCGCTGCACCTCGGCGTCACGGAGGCCGGACCCCCGCCGGCTGGCCTGCTGAAGGCCACCGCCGGCATCGCCACGCTCCTCGCCGAGGGGATCGGCGACACCATCAGGTACTCGCTCACTGCCGATCCGGTCGAGGAGGCTCGGGCCGGTCGTCAGCTGCTGGAGGCGCTCGGGCTCAGGGAGCGCAAGGGCCTGGACCTGATCGCCTGTCCGTCATGCGGGCGGGCCGAGATCGATGTGATCGGCGTGGCCAAGACCGCCCAGGAGGCACTGATGGGCCGCAACCTGCCCATCCAGGTGGCCGTCATGGGCTGCGTGGTCAACGGACCGGGCGAAGCCAGAGAGGCCGACCTCGGCATCGCCGCCGGCCGCCGCCGGGGACACCTGTTCATCAAGGGCAAGATCATCCGCGTGGTGCCCGAGGACGAGATGGTCGAGGCGCTCGTCGCCGAGGCCGAGCAGCTCGTGGCCCAGGGGATCGAAGCGCGGCTGGCGGCGGCCGACGCCGGAGCCGAGGCGGCGGCCGAGGCCGACCGCCGGGCTCTCGTGGACGACCGGGGCGACGACGTCAACCAGAGCGAGACGAAGGTGGACCTCATCCGTAAACAGCTCTCACACGACGAGGACGCGCACTAGACAGGGGCGGTGGACTTCGACCTGCGTCCCGTGGCCCGGGAGGAGGTCCCCGGGTTCCTGCGGTGCTCGGAGGGGGCCTTCGGTGTCCAGGCGGACGACGAGGCAGTCGAGGTGGAGGCGGCTGCGGTCGAGGACGACCGCAGCCTGGCCGTGTTCGACGGCGACGACATGGTGGCCACTGCCGGCGCCTTCAGCTTCGAGCTGACGTTGCCGGGGCTCACCAGTGCTCGCGCAGCCGGTGTGTCGTACGTCGGCGTCCAACCGACGCATCGCCGGCTCGGGCTCCTGCGGGCGATGATGCGCCGTCAGCTCGACGACGTGCGCGATCGGGGCGAGGCCCTGGCCGTGCTCACCGCCAGCGAGGGCGGCATCTACGGTCGCTTCGGGTACGGACCGGCGACGTTCGTGGCCTCCTACGAGATCGACCGGCCGGCCGGGCTGGCCCGAGGGCCCCAAGGCACCATCCACCTGGTCTCGGGCGAGGTGGCGGCCGGCGCCTATCCGGCCGTGTACGACGACGCCCGCCGCCGACAGCCGGGCGAGGTCGGCCGGTCGCAGCCGTGGTGGGACAGCTTCTTCTTCGACTACGAGGGCCGTCGTAGCGGTGCCGGACCGCTCTTCCACGCCGTTCGTGCCGGTCCGGGAGGCGAGCTCGACGGCTACGTGTCCTACCGGTTCGACCGGAGGGCCGAGGGCGGGGATCTCGATCGGGCCACGGTGCGGGTGGAGGAGCTGTGCGCCACGAGCGGGACGGCCTACGTCGACCTGTGGGCGTTCGTGTGCGACATCGACCTCACCCGTGGCGCCCAGCTCAGCGGCCGCCCCCTCGACGAGCCCGTGCGCTGGTTGCTGCGGAACCCTCGCAGCCTCCGCCTCACCGCGATGCAGGACCACTTGTGGGTGCGCCTGGTCGACCTGGCCGCGTCGCTCGAGGCCCGGCGCTACCTGGTGGACGGCTCGCTCGTCCTCGAGGTCGACGATCCCTTCTGCCCTTGGAACGAGGGGACGTGGCGGCTGGAAGCGGGTCCGTCGGGAGCCGAGGCCCGGTCCGTCAGCGGGCAGGATGCCGACCTCTCGCTCGGCGCCCGCGAGCTGGGCTCCACCCTGCTCGGCGGGCTGGCGTTCTCCGAGCTGGTCCGGTCGGGCCGGGTGGTGGAGCGGGTGGCGGGGGCTGCAGCGAGGGCGGACGCCATGTTCGGTTGCGACCCGCCGCCATTCTGCGCGACCGAGTTCTGAGCACGGACCGCCCGTCGGGCGCTCAGTAGGCCCGGCCGACGATGGCCACGTCGTCGTCCAGCAGGCAGCGGACGGAGACGCCGGCGGCGGCCAGCTCAGCCTCTCCGTCGACCCCCACGTTGCGCCAGGGCACCCGGGCGAAGCCGTCCTGGGCCGCCTCCCTGGCCTCGGCGACGGTCGAGACCTCGGCGGTCCGCTCGTCGCGCCGGGCCTCGGCCTCGGCCAGCAGGGCGCCCTGGGCGGCGCCCAGGGCCTCGCCCACTGACGCCACCGTCTGGCCGAGCGCCACCGCGGTGCGATCGCCGTTGTCCCGGCGGATGAGGGACACCTTCCCCGCCGCCAGCTCCCGCGGTCCGACCTCGATGCGCACGGGGACGCCCTTCAGCTCCCAGTCCGTGACGCGGCGCCCGTAGGAGGTGTCTGTCGCGGCGTCGAGCTCGACCCGATGTCCGGCCGCGGCCAGGTCGGCGGCGAGCGCCTCGGCCGCTGGTCCCGTCCCGTCCTCGTCCCGGACCAGGACGACGACCACCTGGATCGGGGCCAGGCGGGGCGGCAGGCGCAGGCCGTTGTCGTCACCGTGGGCCATGACGAGCCCCCCCACCATGCGCGTCGAGACGCCCCAGGACGTCTGCCAGCCGTAGGTCGACTCTCCGGTCCTTGACTGGAACTCGATACCGAACGCTCGTGAGAAGTTCTGTCCGAGCTCGTGGCTGGTGCCCATCTGCAGCGCCTTGCCGTCGGCCATCATCGCCTCGCAGGTCCAGGTCGTGATGGCCCCTGCGAAGCGCTCCCGTTCGGTCTTGCGACCGGTCAGGATGGGCACGGCCAGGACCCGGACCATGACATCGCGATAGACGTCGTTCAGGATCCTCAGGGCGTAGTGGCGGGCGTCGTCCTCGGTCTCGTGCACCGTGTGGCCCTCCTGCCACAGGAACTCCGTGGTCCGCAGGAACAGCCTGGGCCGCAGCTCCCAGCGCACCACGTTGGCCCACTGGTTCACGAGCAGCGGGAGATCCCGATAGCTCTGGAGCCATTTGGCGAGGTAGCCGGCGATGATCGTCTCGCTGGAGGGGCGGATGACCGCCGGCTCCTCCAGCTTCCTGCCGCCCCCGTGGGTGACCACGGCCAGCTCGGGGCTGAACCCCTCGACATGCTCGGCTTCCTGGTGCACCAGGGACTCGGGGATGAGCAGGGGGAAATAGACGTTGCGGGCACCCGCCGCCTTGATCCGGGCATCGAGCTCCGCCTGCATGCGCTCCCAGATGGCGTAGCCGTAGGGCCGGATGACCATGGTGCCCCGCACGGGGCCGTTGTCGGCGAGCTCGGCCTTGGCGACGACGTCCTGGTACCAGCGGGGAAAGTCGTCCGCTCGAGGGGTGAGAACGGGGGCACGGGGCACCAGGCGATGCTATTGGCACGCCGGTACCTCAGTGGCCAGTGGGGTCTCGAAGAGGGCAAATGGACGCGTTTGGCCAGGGTCCGAAATCGGCCGGCATTGCTATACTAGGCCCCGTAGCCGTTCAGTTCGATAGGTCGAGCAGAGAGGCGTGGGCGGTGCCCACGCCTTTTGCTTCAGCAAGGGCGGTCGTGACGAGACGAGAGGAGGTGCGAGGTGGGTCAGACGAGACGAGCTTACGAGTTGATCGAATCGGTACTGTCCACCTCGGGCCTCGAGCTCGTGGACGTCCAGGTCGGTGGCGGGCTCGTCCGCGTGACGGTCGACCGACCCGGCGGCGTCGATCTTGACGGCCTGAGCGAGATCAACCGGGCCATCTCGGCCGCGCTCGACCGCGAGGATGCCATTCCCGGCGGGCGCTACACCCTCGAGGTCACGAGCCCTGGGGTCGAGCGGCCGCTGCGGACGCCCGAGCAGTTCCAGCGCTTCATCGGGTCCCAGGTGAGCGTGAAGACGCGACCGGGGATCGACGGAGAGCGACGACTCGCCGGCCGTCTGGCCCACGCCGACGGCTCTGGCGTGGTGATCACGGGCGCCGGCCTTCCCGAGGACGGACGGCGGCTGGCCTACACCGATATCGAACGGGCCCGGACCACTTTCGAATGGGGACCGACCGATCCGGGCAATGGCGGCCGGCGCGGTGCCCGTCGGGCTCCCCATCGCCCCTCGCCACCCTCGACCAAGAAGGTCAGGACGTCATGAGCAAGAGCAACAACAACTTCGAGTTCCTGGAGGCACTCCAGCAGATCGCCCGGGACAAGGGCATCGGCGTCGACACGCTGCTCGACGCCCTGGCCAACGCGCTCGTCTCGGCCTACAAGCGCATGCCGGGCGCGGCCGAGGAGGCCGTGGTGACCGTGGACCCGCAGTCGGGCGAGATCCGGGTCTACGGACAGGACCTCGACGAGGACGGGAACGTAGTTCGCGAGTGGGACGACACCCCTGACGACTTCGGCCGCATCGCCGCCCAGACGGCCAAGCAGGTGATCCTGCAACGGATCCGCGAGGCGGAGCGCGACCTCAAGTACGAGGAGTACGCAGGTCGCGAGGGCGACATCGTCACCGGCATCATCCAGCAGAGCGACAACCGCTACACGCTCCTCGACCTCGGGAAGGTCGAGGCGCTGCTGCCCCAGGCCGAGCAGGTGCCATACGAGCGTTACGACCACGGCGCCCGGCTCAAGGCCTACATCGTCGAGGTCCGCAAGACCACCAAGGGTCCGCAGATCGTGGTCAGCCGGACTCACCCCGGCCTGATC
The DNA here is from genome assembly GCA_036491125.1 of Acidimicrobiales bacterium. Taxonomy (NCBI): domain Bacteria; kingdom Bacillati; phylum Actinomycetota; class Acidimicrobiia; order Acidimicrobiales; species Acidimicrobiales bacterium. The sequence continues at coordinate 20,440 of DASXCO010000159.1, forward strand.
AAGCGTCTCTTCGAGCTCGAGGTCCCCGAGATCAGCAGCGGGGTCGTCGAGATCAAGGCCGCGGCCCGTGAGCCGGGACACCGCACCAAGATCGCCGTGTGGTCGAACGACGCCAACGTCGACCCGGTCGGGGCGTGCGTCGGGGCCCGCGGGGCCCGTGTGCGGATGGTCACCAACGAGCTGCGGGGCGAGAAGGTCGACATCGTGCCCTTCTCCGAGGATCCGGCGGAGTTCGTGCTCCGGGCGCTCCAGCCGGCAAAGGTGAAGGAGGTTCGCCTCGACGACGGGGCGGGCACGGCCACGGTGATCGTCCACGACTTCCAGCTCTCGCTAGCCATCGGCAAGGAGGGCCAGAACGCCCGCCTCGCCGCCCGCCTGACCGGTTGGCGGGTCGACATCAAGAGCGAGACCCAGCTGGCGGAGGAGGAGGCCGGCTACGGCGGCGAGGAGTGGGCCGAGGGCGAGTGGGTGCAGAACGAGTCGGGGGACCTCGTCTGGCAGCCCGCCGAGGGCGGCGAAGCGGTCTCGGCCGAGGCGTGGTCCCTCGGGGAGCCGAGTGCCGCCACCGAGGAGAAGGTGGATGCCGCGGGGGACGGGGCCGGTGCCGACGGGCCTGCCGAGGGTCCTGGCGCCGCCGACTCCACCGGGTCGGCCGAGTCGGCTGTCCCGGGCGAGTCGGTCCCAGCCGATCCTGCCCCGACTGAGGGGGTACCAGCAGGAGAGGAGGTCAAGGGGGGCGAGGTGGCCGCCCACAAGGCGGCCGACGAAGAGGAGGCGCCCGCATAACGCCACGCAGGACCTGTGTCGGCTGCCGCCGCACAGCGTCTGCAGAGGCACTGCTGCGGATCGTTCGCACCGGTGCGGGGGACCTGGCCGTCGGCCGGGACCTGCCGGGTCGGGGAGCGTGGCTGTGCGCCGAGTCGGCCCGGTGCCTGGATCTGGCCCTGCGGCGGGACGGGTTCTCACGGGCGCTGCGGGCTCCCGTGGACCGGCTCGCAGCGGAGCGGTTGCGAGAGGCGCTGGGCGCCAGTCCCGGGAGAGACCCGGGATCACCGGGGGGTGTGGGAGGATGAACACCCTCGGGTAGTACGAGCCAAGAGAGGATTGAACCAGCAGTTGGCGAAGAAGATTCGTGTCTACGAGCTCGCTCGTGAGCTCGGCTTGACCAACAAGGAGGCGCTCGACCTCTGCGAGGCGCTGGGGATCGGGGTCAAGAGCCATTCCTCGAGCATCGAGGACGCCCAGGCTGACCGCGTCCGGCGTAAGGCCGATCGCGACGGCCTACGGCGGGCAGTGGCCCCCGAGGAGCCACCCCCTCCGTCGCGGGCCGCCGCCCCGACGGCGGGCCCCGGCACCCGCGTCACCCGGTCCGGCGATGCCCCTGGCCGCCCTGCCCCTGGCCGCCCTGCCCCCCGAGTCACGCCGTCGCGACCTTCCTCCGAGCCCACCGAGCCGGTCCGTCCGCCCGCTGCCGGCGTCCCCGATGTCGGCACCCCGGCCGCTGCCGCGCCGGCCCCGACACCGCCGACCGAGACCCAGCAGCCGGCGGCGAGCCCGCCGGCCGCGGCCGCGCCCGCCCCGACGCGGCCGACCGAGGCACCGAGGTCGCCGGACCGGACCACCCCGAGAGGCCCGACGGAACGGGCCACCCCGAGAGGTCCGACGGACCGGCGTCCCCCCGCCGTACCGTCCCTCGACGCTCCATCTGCCCCCCGACCTCGTCAGAGCGAGCCCGGGCCGACCGCCCGAGGCGGCGCCAGCCGACCCCCCGCGGGCGAGCCCGCGCCGCGCCGGTCGCCTGGCGGCCCTGACGGCGGCGGCCCCGGCGGTCGATCGGCTCCTCCGGCTGGCGGCGGCGGTCGACCGCCTGTCAGCCCCAGCACCGGCCGCCCCATCCCGCCGCCACCCGGCGGCCCTCCTCGATCGTCCACCGGCCGTCCGATCCCGCCGCCCCCGGGTATGGGTGGACGTGGCGCGCCCGCCGGGCCTCGGCCACCAGCCGGCGCCGGCCGTCCCGGAGGGGGCAGCCGCCCCGCTGGCACCGGAACCGGCCGACCGGGTGGCTACGGAGGTTCGCGACCTGGGACTGGCTACGGCGGCGGGCGCCCGGGAGGGGGGCTGGGACGCGGTCCCATGCCGCCGCCTCCGCCTGGACGAGGTGGTCCGGGCGGACGTGGGCGGCCCCCGCAGCGCCGACCTCGTCGTCGCCGACGCAACATGGAGGAGCTGGAGCCGACCCAGCTGACGACCTACACGCCATCCAACGCCCCGGTGCCCGAGGACGAGGTGGTCGTCGAGCGGGGCTCCACCGCCCAGGACATCGGGCCCAAGCTCAACCGCTCGGCCGGCGACGTCGTGCGCTTCCTGCTGCTGCAGGGCGAGATGGTGACGGCGACCCAGTCGCTGAGCGACGACATGATCGATCTGTTCGCGGCCGAGATCGGGGCCAGCGTGCGCCTCGTCGACGCCGGCGAGGAGCAGGAGGCAGCCCTCCAGGCCAAGTACTTCGAGGCCGACGAAGAAGAGGACCCCGAGCTCCAGCGGACGCGGCCGCCGGTGATCACGGTGATGGGCCACGTCGACCATGGCAAGACCAAGCTCCTCGACCGCATCCGCGAGACCAACGTGGTGGCGGCAGAGGCCGGCGGCATCACCCAGCACATCGGCGCCTACCAGGCGAACAAGGACGGGCGCCTCATCACCTTCATCGACACGCCCGGCCACGAAGCCTTCACGGCCATGCGAGCGCGTGGGGCCGAGGTCACCGACATCGTGGTCCTGGTCGTGGCGGCCGACGACGGCGTGATGCCCCAGACGATCGAGGCGCTCAGCCACGCTCGGGCCGCCGAGGTGCCCATCATGGTCGCCATCAACAAGATCGACCGCGAGGATGCCGATCCCAATCGGGTGATGCAGCAGCTGTCGGACCAGGGCCTGGTGCCCGAGCGCTGGGGTGGCGACACGATCATGGTCGAGCTGTCCGCCCTGCAGAACGTGGGCATCGACGAGCTGCTCGAGCAGCTGCTGGTGCTGGCCGAGGTCCAGGAGCTGACGGCCAACCCGGAGGGGCGGGCACGCGGGGTGGTCCTGGAGGCCAATCTCGACGTCGGCCGAGGACCGGTGGCCACCGTCATCGTCCAGAAGGGCACCCTGCGGGTCGGCGATCCCATGGTCGCGGGCGCGGCCTGGGGACGGGTGAAGGCGCTCGTGGACGACCGCGGGGACAACATCAAGGAGGCGACGCCCTCGACGCCGGTCGAGGTCCTGGGCTTCTCCGAGGTGCCCAGCGCTGGTGACGACCTGCGGGTGACGTCCGACCAGGGCACTGCTCGCACCATCGGCGAGGCCCGCGAGCAGCGCATCCGGTTCGCCGGGTACACACCTACGCCGTCGGCTTCGCCGGGAGCCAAGCTCGAGGACGTCTTCGAGCAGATCCAGCGGGGCGAGACGGCCACCCTCAACCTGATCCTCAAGGCCGACGTCCAAGGTTCGTTGGAGGCACTCACGGAGAGCCTGCGGAAGCTGGAGCGCGACGAGGTCAAGCTGAGCTTCGTGCACCGCGCCGTCGGCGGCATCACCGAGAACGACGTCCAGCTGGCGGCGGCGTCGACCGCCACCATCATCGGGTTCAACGTGCGGCCGGACCGTCGGGCCCGGGAGATGGCCGAGACCCAGAACGTCGAGATCCGCACCTACGAGATCATCTACAAGGTGCTGGAGGAGATCGAGGCCGCCATCGTCGGGATGCTCGCCCCCGAGTTCCAGGAGATCGTCACCGGAGACGCCGAGGTACGGGCGGTCTTCCGGGTGCCGCGTGTGGGGGCTGTGGCCGGCTGCTACGTCCGCAACGGCGTCATCACGCGCGGTTCCAAGGTCCGCTTCCTGCGCGAGGGCGTCGTCATCTGGAAGGGCGCGATCTCTTCCCTGCGTCGTTTCAAGGACGATGTACGAGAGGTCCAATCGGGCTTCGAGTGCGGCATCGGTCTGTCCGACTTCCAGGACCTGAAGGAGGGCGACATCATCGAGACGTTCGAAGAGCGGGAGATTCCACGCACGTAGGTGTGCTGGAGGTCGACCTCCACCTGCCCTACAGCCGCTCGCTCAAGACCAAGCGGGCCGTCGTCAAGCCGATCCTCGAAGGTGCCCGCCACCGGTACTCGGTTGCCGCGGCCGAGGTGGCACACCACGACCGCTGGCAGCGGGCCGGGTTAGGCCTGGCGGCGGTGGCAGCGAGTGTCGGCCACGTGGAGGAGGTGCTGGACCAGGTGGAGCGCTTCATCTGGTCAAACCCCGACGTCGAGGTGCTGGGTGCCGAGCGCCACTGGTTGGACCGGGCATGACGGCCGGCGGCGGGGTTGGGCTTCCCGCCCGGGGCTGCGCAGCCGCGGGAGAAAGACGGACAAGGGGGTGGTGACGGTGGTCGATCGTCGGCGCAGCAAGCGGAACCGTCCACGATTTCCCCGGACGGCGAGGGTCAACGAGGTCCTGCGCGAGGTGGTGGCTAGCGAGATCGAGCGGCTCTCCGACCACGACGAGCGGTTGTTGCTCGTCACGGTCACCGCAGTGGAGAGCGAGCCCGACCTCCGTCATGCCACGGTCTTCCTGAGCTCGCTCGGCGAGCCGGCCCGCGAGGGTCTGGAGCAGCAGCGGGTCCGGCTCCAGGCTGCTATCGGCCGCCAGGTCCGCCTCAAGCGCACGCCCCAGCTGACCTTCAGCCCCGACCCCGGGGTGGTCGACGGAGAGCGGGTGGAGGAGATCCTCCGCCGCCTCTACGGGCCGGGCGCGGGAGCCGATGCGGGAGACTGATCGACGCGCTTCGGGGCCGGCTCATACCCCGAGCCGGCCTCCCGGGCCGGCTGATACCCCGAGCCGGCCTCCCGGGCCGGCTGACGGCCTGCTCGTGGTCGACAAGGACGAGGGTTGGACCTCCCACGACGTCGTCGCCCGCTGCCGGCGGCTCCTCGGCCAGCGTCGGGTCGGCCACGCCGGGACCCTCGATCCCGCGGCCACCGGCGTCCTGTTGGTGGGACTGGGAAGGGTCACCCGCCTGATGCGCTTCCTGGGGGCCCTGTCGAAGTCCTACGCGGGCGAAGTCGTGCTCGGCGCGACCACCAGCACCCTCGACGATCAGGGAGACGTCGTCGAGCGGTTCGACATGCGGGGGGCGACCGTCGATCAGGCCCGCGAAGCGGCGCGCACCCTGACAGGCGAGATCATGCAAACGCCTCCCATGGTGTCGGCCCGCAAGGTGGGCGGGAGGCGCCTGTACCAGCTGGCCCGGGAGGGCGTGGAGGTCGAACGGAGCGCCCGACCGGTCACGGTCTCCCGCTTCGATGTCGAGCCCACCGACGAGCCAGGCGTGTTCGCCATCGAGGTTGACTGCTCCTCGGGCACGTATGTGCGGAAGCTGGCCGCCGACCTCGGGTCACTCCTCGGTGGCGGCGCCCACCTCCGACGATTGCGGCGGCTCGCCATCGGCTCCTTCACCCTGGGCGAGGCCCGACGTCTGGACGAGCTCTCACCCGATTCGGTGGTCGCCTCGGTCCTCAGCCCCCTCGAGGCCATGAGGGACTATGCCCGACTGCGGGTCGATGACGGGGTGGCCAAGGCCGTCGGACACGGGGCAAAGATGGAGAGGACCGACGTGGGCGCCGTGGGGGAGGGGCCTTGGGCGGTGGTCGACGACCGGCGGCTGCTGGCCGTCTACGAGGAGGGCGACGACGCCCGCTTGAAGCCCGCCGTCGTGCTGGTTACGAGCCAGTAGCCTCGGGGTCGATGGAGGTCATCGACGACCTACGGCAGTGTCCGCGCCCCGAGCAGGGCAGCGCCACCACGATCGGCGCCTACGACGGTGTTCATCTGGGACACCGTCGGGTGATCGCCGAGGTGCGGGAGCGGGCGCAGCGTCTGGGCCTGTGCACCGCGGTGGTGACGTTCGACCGCCACCCAGCGACGGTCGTGCGTCCCGAGTCAGCTCCGCTCCTGCTCACCGACCTGGACCAGAAGATCGAGCTGCTGGCCGACACCGGTGTCGATCACGTGGTCGTCATCACCTTCGACGAGGACCGCTCACGCGAGTCGGCCGAGGACTTCGTCGAGGAGGTGCTGGTCGGTTGCCTGCGGGCGCGGGTCGTCGTCGTCGGCCAGGATTTCCACTTCGGCTACGGACGGCGGGGCAACGTGGCCCTCCTCTCCCGCATGGGACAGGAGCGGGGCTTCGAGGTGGTCGGTCTCGGCCTGGTCGACGAGACCGGCGATCGTTCATCGGCCACGGACGAGGCGGTGTCGTCGACCCGTATCCGCACCCTGCTGAGCGAGGGTCGGGTGACCGAGGCGGCCCGGCTTCTGGGCCGGCCTCACGAGGTTCGGGGCGTTGTGCAACCTGGTGACGGCCGGGGCGGCGCCGAGCTGGGGTTCCCCACCGCCAACATCGCCGTCCCCCCCGAGATCCTGCTACCGGCCGAGGGGATCTATGCCGGCTACTACGAGCGTCCGGACGGCTCCACCCACGCCGCAGCCATCTCCCTCGGCCGCCGCCCCACGTTCTACGACCACGCCGACTCGTCGCTCCTCGAGGCGTACCTGCTGGAGTTCTCGGGGGACCTGTACGGCGAGCGGGTCAAGGTGCGCTTCGTGACCCGCCTGCGGGGCGAGGAGCGTTTCGACTCGCCCGAGGCGCTGGCCGCCCAGATGGCCAGGGACGTGGAGGCCACCCGCGCCGCGCTCGACGGCTGGACCCTCAGCTCTCTGGGGGCGGAGGGCGGCGCTGGCGCTTGAGCTCGCCCCGGCGGCGCTTGTGATCGAGCCGTCGTCGCTTGGATGCCGAGCTCGGGGCCGTGGCGACGCGGCGACGCTCGACCCGAAGGGCGACCGCCAGCCGGGCGGCCAGGCGCTCCAGGGCCAGCTGGCGGTTGCGGGCCTGCGAGCGCTCGTCAGAGGCCACCACACGCACGACGGGGCCGAGCCGATCGATCAGCCGGGCCCGCTGTCGCGGGCCCAACGATGGCGAGGAGGCGACGTCGAATCGGACCTCCACCCTGGTGTTGGCGGTGTTGGCGTGTTGGCCGCCGGGGCCGCCGGCACCGCTGAAGCGCCACTCGAGCTCGCCGATCGGGATCGAGCACGAGCGCGTGACCCGGAGGTAGCCCTCCTCCACCGGTGCTGGCACCGGTCTCGAGGCTAACCCGCCTGAGGGGCGGAGCCCTGCTACAGTCGGTCCTGCCGGGGCATTCGCGCCCTGGCGACTCTTTGCGATATCCGAGGAACTTCGAAGCATGCCCGACAAGTCGGCCACGATCACCGAGCACCGACTCCACGACACCGACACCGGGTCACCCGAGGTGCAGATCGCGCTCCTCACCGAGCGCATCAACCACCTCACCGAGCACCTGAAGGTGCACAAAGGTGACCACCACACCAGGCGAGGGCTGATGAAGCTCATCGGCCGCCGCCGTCGGCTGCTCGATTACGTGATGGCCAATGACGTCGAACGGTACCGGGGCATCATCGCCCGGCTCGGGCTACGTCGCTGAGCGTCGCAGACGACAACACCGGGCGCCCCTAGGGCCGTCCGACGCACATACCAATAAAGCTGAGGCGGGAAGGACCCGCTCGATAGTACGCAGCAGGCGGCGCCGGCTGTCAGCTGCCAGTGGCCGGCCACCCGGCAGGGAGAGAAGGTCAGGTGCCCGACCACTGGGAACTGGCCCGGCGGCCGCCTGACAGACAAGGAGTGTCATGGCGGACGCCATCTCAGTGTCGGCTCCCATCAGCGGGACCGACCGACGTCTTTCCCTCGAGACCGGCAAGCTGGCCGGTCAGGCCGACGGAGCCGTCGTCGCACGGCTCGGCGACACGGTCGTGCTGGTCACGGCCACTGCGGCCAAGACGGTGCGCGAGGGAATCGATTTCTTTCCGCTGACCGTCGACATCGAAGAACGCATGTACGCGGCCGGCAAGATCCCCGGGTCGTTCTTCCGGCGCGAGGGTCGGGCAACCGACCAGGCCATCCTCACCGGCCGGCTCATCGACCGCCCCCTGCGGCCGTCGTTCCCAGCCGGCTTCCGGAACGAGGTCCACGTGGTCGGCACGATCCTCGGCGCCGACCTGGAGAATCCCCACGACGTGCTGGCCATCAACGCCGCCTCGGCGGCGTTGATGGTGTCGGGCATCCCGTTCGACGGGCCCATCGGGGCCGTCCGCATCGCCTGGTCCCAGGACGGGGACTGGGTACCCCACGCCACCTACCAGGAGGGCGACCGCTCGACCTTCGAGCTGGTCGTGGCCGGTCGGGCCCTCGGGGACGAGCCCGACAGCGACGTCGCCATCATGATGGTCGAGGCCGGGGGGACCGAGAAGGCCTGGACCTACTACGCGGACGGCGCTCCGAAGGTCACAGAGGAGGTCATCGCCGCCGGCCTGGAGTCGGCCAAGACCTGGATCCGGGAGTCGATCGAGCTCCAGCGCCGGCTGGTGGCGGAGGCGGGGACGAAGCCGACGATCGCCTACGAGTCCCAGCTCGACTACGGCGACGACGTCTGGACGCGGGTCCTCGACGTGGGAACCGAGAGCCTCACCCGGGCGACCTCCATCGTCGCCAAGGCCGAGCGCAATGCCGCCCTCGACGAGGCGGGAGCCTCGATCGCCGCCTCGCTCGACGAGGAGCTCAGCGGGCGTGAGCGGGAGGTGAAGGCGGCGGTCCGGGCGCTGACCAAGCAGCTGGTCCGCCGGCGCATCGTGGAGGAAGGCGTGCGCATCGACGGGCGGGGGCCCGGCGACATCCGGCCTCTCAGCGCCGAGGTCGGCGTGCTACCGACCGCCCACGGCTCGGGGCTGTTCCAGCGGGGTGAGACCCAGGTCCTCAACGTGACGACCCTGGGCATGCCCCGGATGAACCAGCTGCTCGACACCATCGGGATCGACGAGTCGAAGCGCTACATGCACCACTACAACTTCCCGCCCTTCTCGACGGGCGAGACGGGCTTCATGCGGGGTCCCAAGCGCCGGGAGATCGGCCACGGGCTCCTGGCGGAGCGGGCCCTTCTGCCGGTGGTTCCCTCCGCCGAGGAGTTCCCCTACACGCTGCGGTTGGTGTCCGAGGTGCTGAGCTCGAACGGGTCGACCTCGATGGCCTCGGTCTGCGGCTCGACGCTCTCGCTCATGGACGCCGGCGTGCCCATCAAGGCACCCGTGGCCGGGATCGCCATGGGCCTGGTGCACGCCGAGGGCCGCTACACGACCCTGACCGACATCCTGGGAGCCGAGGACGCGTTCGGCGACATGGACTTCAAGGTGGCGGGCTCGGCCGATGCCGTGACCGCCCTCCAGCTGGACACGAAGATCGATGGGTTGCCGGCCGACGTGCTGGCCGAGGCCCTGCAGCAGGCCCACGAGGCCCGGCTCACGATCCTCGAGGTGATGGCGGACGCCATCTCCCGGCCCCGGGCGAGCGTGAACGAGCACGCTCCCAAGATCGTGAGCATCGAGATCCCCCTCGACAAGATCGGCGAGGTCATCGGGCCCAAGGGCAAGGTCATCAACGCCATCCAGCAGGAGACCGGCGCCGACATCAACGTGGACGACGACGGCATGGTCGGGACGGTCACCATCGGGGCAAAGGACGGCGGGGCGGTGGAGGACGCCCGCAAGCGCCTGGGGCTCATCCTCGAGCCACCGAAGGCCGAGCTCGGTGCCGTCTACCCCGGGAAGGTCGTCAACATCACCAAGTTCGGCGCCTTCGTCAACATCCTCCCTGGGCGCGACGGATTGGTCCACATCTCCAAGCTGGGCCAGGGTCGACGCGTCGAGCGGGTCGAGGACGTCGTCGAGCTCGGACAGTCCCTCGACGTACGGGTCGACGACATCGACCCACAGGGGAAGATCTCGCTGTCGCTGGCGGGCAATGGTGCCGGAGGCGGTGACTCCCCGCGTTCGGGGGGGAACGTCGACGCCCGTGACCATGCGGGCTCCGGCGACGCCCCCGAAGGGCGTCGGCGGCGGGACGACACCTCGGGTGGCCGGGGGCGCCCCGGCGACCGGGGCCCGACGACCGACAGCCCGGCGAGCGGGGTGGCGACGGCCGAGAGCCGCGGCAGCTTCGCCTCCTTCGATGAGGACGCCTTCGAGCGCGAGCTCGAGTCCGAGATGGGCCAGCTCGGGCCGGAGGCCACTGCTTCAGGTGGCGGCTCCCGCCGCTCCGAGGGCGGTCGCGGTGGTGGCAGCGCCGGTGGTGGTGGCGGGGGCGGGGGCGGCCCTCGGCGGCGCCGCGGCGGTCGGCGCTGACCGGTTGATCCGCACCAGCCAGCTCGCCTGCGGGCTGCGCCTCGTCACCGAGGCCATGCCCGACGTCCGCTCGGTGACCACCGGCTTCTGGGTGGGCACGGGGTCGCGCGACGAGCGCGCCGGCGAGATCGGCGCCTCCCATTTCCTGGAGCATCTGCTCTTCAAGGGCACGCCGACACGGACGGCGCGCGCCATCGCCGAGGCGGTGGACGCCGTCGGAGGCGACATGAACGCCTTCACCACCAAGGAGTACACGGCGTTCTACGTGCGCCTGTTGGCCGAGCACCTCGATCTCGGCCTCGACGTGCTGTGCGACATCATGTGGTCGCCGGCCCTGCGACCGGACGAGCTCGAGGCTGAGCGCCAGGTGATCCTCGAGGAGATCCTGATGCACGGCGACGAGCCGGCTGACCTCGTCTACGACCGCTTCGCCGCCGCCCTCTTCCCGGACCACCCGCTGGGCCGGGAGGTGCTGGGGACCCAGGACAGCATCGAGGCCATGGCGACCGGTCAGGTGCGGCAGTTCTTCGAGGAGCACTACCGGCCGGCCAACATGGTTGTCGCCGCCGCCGGGGCGGTCGATCACGACCGGGCGGCTGCCGGCATCGAGGCCCGCTTCGCCGGCCTGGCCGGCGGTGCACCGCCGCGACGGACGCCGCCGGACGGGCGGTACGAGCCGTCGGTCGTCGTTCCCCGGTCGACCGAGCAGGCGCACCTGGTTGTCGGGGTACGGGCTCCCGACCGCCACGACCCGGATCGCTGGCCGCTGGCCATCCTCGATCATGCCCTCGGCGGCGGCGCGTCGAGCCGGTTGTTCCAGGAGATCCGGGAGCGGCGCGGCCTCGCCTACTCCGTGTACTCCGATCGCGTCGCCTACGAGGACACGGGGTCGCTCGCCGTGTACGTGGGAACCACGCCGAGCCGGGTCCGCGACGTGCTCGAGCTGGTCACGATGGAGCTGGATCGGCTGACGAAGGACGGGATCACCGCCCACGAGCTGGACGTGGCCCGCGGCCATCTTCGGGCCGAGACCCTCCTGGCCCTCGAGGACTCCGCCGCCCGCATGAGCCGGATCGGACGCAGCCTCCTCCTCCATCACGAGGTCCTGACGGTGGACGAGCTGTTGGCCCGGATCGACGCCGTCACCGTCGAGCACGTCGGCGCCGCTGCTCGCCGGGTGCTCGGTGGGCCACGCACGGTGGTGGTGCTCGGCCCCTACCAGGAGGCGGACCTGGCGGCCGCCGTTCGTTAGGGTGCAGGTATGCGAGTCGGCGTTCTCGGAGCTGGGGGGCGCATGGGCTCTACGGTGTGCCAGGCGGTCGCCGACGATCCCGACCTCGAGCTGGTCGCGGCCGTCGACCCCCGTCTGGCCGGCATCGACATCTACCAGGTGACGGGGGTCAAGGGCTCAGACGTCCAGGTGGAGGGCGACGCCGAGGCGCTCCTCAGGGCCGAGACGCAGGTGGCGGTTGACTTCACCGAGGTGGGTGTGGCCCGCGAGAACCTCCGGTGGTGCGCCGCCAACGGGGTGCACGCGGTCGTCGGGACGACGGGGTTCACCGGAGACGACATGGCCGAGCTGGAACGTCTGTTCTCGGGCTCTTCCAACTGCGTCCTGTCGGCCAACTTCGCCATCGGCGCTGCCCTGATGACGCGCTTCGCCGAGCTGGCCTCTCCGTACGTCGACACTGCCGAGATCGTCGAGCTCCACCACGACGCCAAGCTGGACGCGCCGTCCGGCACGTCGCTGCGCATCGCCGAGGGGATGTCCAGGTCGCGCCGGGCGTCGGGCGCTGGCGGCTGGGGCGAGGACCCGACCAGGACCGAGGTGGTGAAGGGTGCCCGGGGCGCGGTCGGTCCCGGCGGGGTGCGCGTGCACTCGGTCCGGCTGCGCGGGCTCGTCGCCCACCACGAGGTCATCCTGGGGGCCGCGGGCCAGACGCTCACGATCCGTCATGACTCCTACGACCGCACGTCGTTCATGCCGGGCGTGATGCTGGCCGTCAAGTCGGTGGCTGACCGGCCCGGCCTGACCCTCGGGCTCGATTCACTGCTCGGCCTCGGAGAGTCCTGAACCCCGGACCCCTCGTGCACCGCGGGAGGACTATCGGGGCCGGTCGCCATCGCCGCCAGACGCCCCCCGGTAGGGTGGGTCGTGGCCGGCGATGCCCGTCTGCGGATCCTGGAGGCGACCTACACCTGCGTCGCCCGGTACGGGCTGGCCAAGACGACCGTTGAGGACGCGGCCCGGGCCTCGGGCATGGCGCGGGCCACGATCTACCGCTACTTCCCCGGCGGGCGGGACCAGCTGGTGGCCGAGGTGATCGCGTGGGAGGCGGCCCGGTTCTTCGACCGGTTGGCGACCGCCGTCGGCGAGACCGAGGGCCTTGACGAGCTGCTCGAGGAGGCGCTGTTCTTCGCCCACCGGGCCGTCGAGGAGCACGAGGTCCTGCAGAAGATCCTTCAGACCGAGCCCGACCGCCTCCTGCCCCAGCTGACGGTGGAGAGCACCCGGATCCTCGCCTACATCCGGGCCTTCCTGATGCCGCACATGGCGGAGCAGTCCCGGGCGGCCGGGCTCGACCCGGAGGAGGCGGCCGACTTCGTGGCCCGCATGCTGCTGTCGTTCACCGGGTCACCCGGGCAGTGGGACCTTTCGGATCGGGCCCAGGTCAGGGAGCTGGTCCGCACCGAGGTGCTCGCTGCCCTCCACCCCCTGCCGGCACCGGGGGTGGGCGTGACGGATGACACAATGAGACCATCTTGACGATGAGACGAAGTATGCGAGAATGTCTCATTAGTGACGGTGACCGGCATGCTCCCGGAAGCGACGGCAGAGGCGGTGACTGACGGCACGCCCGAACCGAGCACCCAGGAGCTGCGGGTGGTCGACGCCACCCTGCGCTGCATCGCCCGCTGGGGTGTGGCCAAGACGACGCTCGACGACGTGGCCCGCGAGGCGGGATGGAGCCGGGCAACCGTCTATCGGCTCTTCCCGGGGGGCAAGGACGCCGTGCTCGAGACCGTGGTCGCGGTCGAGCTCGGGCGGCTCTTCGGTGCCTTGGACGACCGTCTGACAGCGGCGCGCGACCTCGAGGACCTACTTGTCGCCGGTATGAGCGAGGCCGGCGCCCAAGTCACCCGCCATCCGGCGCTGCGGTTCCTCGTCACCCACGAGCCCGAGGTGATCCTGCCCCAGATCTCCTTCGCCCGGGCTGAGCGGGTCCTGGCCAGGGCGGCGTCGTTCGCCTCGCCCTATCTGGCCCGGTGGCTCAGTCTCGAGGAGGCCAACCGGGTGGTCGAGTGGATGACCCGGATCGTGATCTCCTACGCCGCCTCCCCGAGCGCAGGGGTCGACATCGCCGACCCCGCCTCGGTACGGCGGCTCGTCCGTAGTTTCGTGCTACCCGGCATCCGGGCGTCGGTCGACGCCCAGGTGCGGGCCCGACCCGTCAGCTGACCCAGGAGGAACCTACATGGCCACGAACGAGGAGCTCATCGGCCGCAGCGACGTCGACGACATCGAGGCGATCCTGTCGGTCACCAACACCGACGTCGACGAAGCGGTCCACGCCGTGACCGACAACGCCGAGGCCATCTTCACCTGGGACTACGAGAAGGGTGCCCGTCCCAAGCTGTCCCGTCTCTACGAGAAGGCCAAGGGCTCGATGTGGAACGGCGAGACCGACCTGCCGTGGGACACCGAGGTGGACCAGGAGTCCGTGGTCGTCGCCAACGCCGCCGCGACAGGCGGCTTCGGCCAGGGCATGGACGTCTCCGGCACACCGTTCGCCAGCTGGACGGACGCGGAGTGGGTGCAGCTCGGCATCGAGAGCCAGAACTGGACGCTGTCGCAGTTCCTGCACGGCGAGCAGGGGGCCCTCGTGTGCACGGCCAAGATCGTGGAGTCGGTGCCCTGGATCGACGCCAAGTACTACGCGTCCACCCAGGTCATGGACGAGGCTCGCCACGTCGAGGTCTTCTCCAAGTACCTCGACACGAAGCTGTCGGGCCACTACCCGATCAACGCCCACCTGCGGATGCTGCTCGACGACATCATCGCCGACAGCCGCTGGGACATGACCTACCTCGGCATGCAGATCATGGTCGAGGGGTTGGCGCTGGCGGCGTTCGGCTTCATCCACAGCTTCACCACCGAGCCCCTCCTCAAGCAGCTGCTCAAGTACGTGATGGCCGACGAGGCCCGTCACGTGGCGTTCGGTGTCCTGAGCCTGCAGGAGTACTACGAGCAGCTGAGCACGGCGGAGATCCGCGAGCGGCAGGAGTTCGCCTTCGAAGCTGCGGTGCGCATGCGCGACCGCTTCCTGCAGCAGGAGGTGTGGGACCGCATGGGTGTGCCGGTCAAGGAGATCGTCCCCCTCGTCATGCAGGCGCCCGACCGGACGGCCTTCCAGTCCATGCTGTTCGCCAAGATCGTCCCCAACTGCAAGAAGCTTGGTCTGCTCGACGCGGCCGACGGGTGGCTGCGCGAGCGTTTCACCGACCTCGGCGTCATCGCCTTCGAGAGCTGGGCGGACACTGGTGAGGAGTACGAGGCGTTCGCCTTGGCCCAGGGGGACAAGCGCTCCGCCTAACTCCGTGGCGTGGCTCCACCGGTGGGGTAGGGTGCGGAGGGGAGGCTCGCGGGAGGAGGTGTGCAGATGGCCCGTTCAGGCCGTTTCGGCGCCATGATGACGGCCATGGTGACACCGTTCGACGACCGCTTCGCGCTGGACCTGGACGCAGCCGCGGCGCTTGCCCGCTGGTTGGTCGACCATGGCAGCGACGCACTCGTGGTGGCCGGCACGACCGGCGAGGGCTCGGTGCTCTCCGACGACGAGAAGGCGGAGCTGTGGCGCGTCGTCGCCGAGGCGGTGACGGTACCGGTCGTCGCCGGCGCGGGCACCAACGACACCCGGCACTCCGTCGAGCTGACGAAGCTGGCCGAGGTGGCGGGGGCGGCCGGCATCCTGGCGGTGACGCCTTACTACAACCGGCCCTCACAGGCCGGGCTGGCGGCCCACTTCCGGGCCGTCGCCAGTGCCACCTCGCTCCCGGTGCTCGTGTACGACATCCCGGTCCGCACCGGTCGCAAGGTGGCCCACGACACGCTGCTCGGGTTAGCTCGCGAGGTGTCGAACGTGGTGGGGGTGAAGGACTCGGTGGGCGATGTCGCCGGGTCAGCCAGGCTCCTGGCCGAGGCGCCTCCCGACTTCGACTTCTACAGCGGGGAGGATCCGCTCAACCTCGCCCTGCTCGCCCTGGGCGCGTCGGGCGTGGTCAGCGTGTGCAGCCACTGGGCGGGCCCGGAGATCGCCGAGATGATCTCCGCCGTTGGTGCGGGCGACCTCGAACGGGCTCGAGCCCTCAACACCGACCTGCTGACGTCCTACGCGTTCTGCAGCACGGAGGATGCCCCGAACCCTCTGCCGGCAAAGGCCATCATGCGCCGCCTGGGGTTGCCCGTGGGTCAGTGTCGCCTTCCCATGGGACCGGCGTCCGCGTCGCTCGACGAGCGGGCAGCCGACGTGCTCGCTGGCCTGCGCGCCCAGCCGCGGGCCGGCCGTGCGGCTCGTGAGCCCGTTGGCTGATCCCGTCCGGATCGTCTTCCTGGGCGGGCTGGGGGAGATCGGTCGCAACTGCGCCTGCATCGAGCTGGAAGGCCGCATCCTGCTGCTCGACTGCGGGCTGATGTTCCCCAATCTCGAGATGCCCGGCGTCGACCTGGTGCTGCCCGACTTCACCTACCTGCGCGAGAACGCCGATCGCGTCGAGGCGTGCATCCTCACCCACGGCCACGAGGACCACACGGGCGGGCTGGCCTATCTGCTGCAGGACCTCTCGTCGCTGCCGGTCTACGGCTCGTCCCTCACCCTCGGCCTGGCCCGCAATCGCATCGAGGAGGCAGGGATGCTCGCCCGGGTCGAGCTGATCCCGGTCGCCGACGGCGAACGGCGCCGCATCGGCCCCTTCGATGTCGAGTTCATCCCCGTGACCCATTCGGTCCCTCACGGCTTCGCCACTGCCTTCCACACCCCGCAGGGAGTCCTGCTGCACTCGGGGGACTTCAAGCTCGACCTGACTCCGGTCGACGGCCGCCGCACCGACCTGTCGCGGATCGGCGCCATCGCGTCGGAGCACGGCATCCGCCTGCTGCTGTCCGATTCCACCAACGCCGAGGAGCCCGGTTACACGGCGAGCGAGTCGTCCGTCGGCGTGGCCCTGCGGGGCCTGTTCGAGGAGCACAGGGACAAGCGAATCATCACGGCCTGCTTCGCCAGCCACGTGCACCGCGTCCAGCAGGTGTGCGACGCAGCCATTCGAAGCGGGCGGTACGTGGCCACGCTGGGGCGGTCGATGGCCAAGAACGTCGCCCTGGCGCGCGAGCTCGGCGTGCTCCGCCTGCCCGACCAGGCCCTGATCGACATCGAGCGCCTGGACGAGTTCGACCCCGCCGAGGTCTGCGTCGTCTCCACCGGCTCGCAGGGAGAGCCGATGTCGGCGCTGTCGCTCATGGCGGCGAGCGAGAACAAGTGGTTGCGGGTAGGCGAGGGCGACCTGGTCATCATCAGCGCCAACGCCATACCGGGCAACGAGTGGGCGGTGGCCAAGGTGATCGACGGCCTGTACCGGCTCGGGGCCGAGGTGGTGCATTCCGATCAGGCCCAGATCCACGCCAGCGGGCACGGCAAGCAGGGCGAGCTGCAGACCATGCTCGCGGTCGCCAAGCCGGAGGCGTTCATCCCTGTCCATGGGGAGTTCCGCCACCTCACCCACCACGCCCGGCTGGCCGAGGGCATGGGTGTGAACCAGTCGAAGGTGCTGTTGTGCGAGGACGGAGACGTCGTGACCCTGGACGACGGCGTCATCGCCAGGACGGGCCAGGTGCCGGCCGGCTATCTGTACGTCGACGGGATCGTGGGCGACGTCGGCCACGGTGTCCTGCGCGACCGCCGGGCACTGTCCGCCGAGGGGCTGATCGTGGTCGTGGTCATGATGGACGGGCAGGCAGGCAAGCTCCTCACCGGTCCCGAGATCATCACCCGGGGATGGGTGCACGCCCCCGAGGCCGAGGGCCTGCTGGACGATGCCCGGGCCGCCGTCCAGGCCAGCCTGGAGGAGGCTATCGAGGAAGGGGCTACCGATCACGACACGCTGCGGCGGCACGCGCGCGCGGCCATGGGCAGGATCGTCGGCGAGCGCACTCGGAGGCGGCCAATGATCGTCCCCGTGGTGATGGAGGCGTAGCGACGGGGTCCTGACTTCTGCTGGGGCTGCTGGGGCTTCTGGGGCCACGGTGGCTGGTGGGGCTGGTGTTACCGTTGTGGTCATTGTGAACACCACGAAACGCCGCCCCAGCGGGCCGACCAGGCGCCGAACCACCCGATCCCGGCGCACCCGCCGGGGGTTGGGGGCGTCGATGGGCCGCCTCTTCAGCGGCGGGTCGAGATCTCGCCCGCGGCCGCGCACGCGCCAGGGACCGTCACTCGGTGCGCGAACGGTCGCCGGCGCCGCTGACCTGGTCGGCCGTCTGGTACGCCAGCCCGCCGACGTGTGGGGCCTGGTCCTGCTGGTCGCGGGCGTGCTCGCCGGTCTCGCCGTGTACGCCGACCTCCTCGGACCGGGCGGGCGGCTCTTCGACCACGCCGGGCGCTCCATCCTCGGGTGGGCGGTCGCTCTGGTGCCACCGGGGCTGGCGCTGGTCGGCTGGGTGCTCGTGCGCGGACGCGAGGACGTCGAGCCGGAGCCGGTTCGCAGCATCGTGGGAGCGACCCTGGTGCTGGTGTCCGTCAGCGGGTTGGCCGACCTCGCCGCCGGTGCTCCCCGGCTGGCGGACAGGCTCGCCACTCTCCGGGACGCGGGTGGCTACTTGGGGGCCGCGGTCGGCTATCCCCTTCATCTCGCCCTGGCCACCTGGGGTGCATCCATCGTGCTGTTCACCACCCTCGCGCTCGGGCTGTTGACGGTGACCGGTACCACCGTGCGCGAGGCAGCGACCGCCCTCGCCGGCGGTGTGGCCGCCCTGGGCCAACTCGGGCGCCGGGCGGTGGAGGCGGCGACCGCCGCTGCGGCCGACGGTCGGGGTGCTAGTCGGGGCGCCCACTCGCGCGGTGCGAGCGCCGGTCCGCGGCCTCGCGGTGCGGCGGAGTCGAACGGTGCCGAGAGCGACGAGGTCGACGAGGTCGACGAGGCCGACGAGGCCGCGGAGCCGCCGGTCGACGGCGGCGCGCCCAGCACCACATCGTCGCCCGAGGATGGCGAGTCGTCCGAGGACCGCCGCTTGGCAGCGGCGTCGGTGGCTGCGGCCGCCGGCGTGACGCCGTTCACTGCGGGCCGCGATCGGGGCGGGCCGGTCGAGCAGCTCAAGATGGAGCTCGGTCCCACGGTTGGATCGTGGTCGCTGCCGCCAGGGCGGCTGCTGAGCGCCAGCCAGGCCCAGAAGGTCGACCGCCGCCAGGTCGAGACCGCGGGCAGGATGCTCGAGGACGCCCTCGCCGCCCACGGGGTGGCCACCAGGCTGGTGGGAATGACCGTGGGTCCGACGGTGACCCGCTACGAGCTCGAGCTGGGCGCCGGAGTCAAGGTGGCCAGAGTGACGAGCCTGTCGAAGGACATCGCCTACGCCATGGCCTCTCCGGACGTTCGGATCCTGGCGCCCATTCCCGGGCGCTCGGCGATCGGGGTGGAAGTGCCCAACCGCCAGCGCCAGCTGGTGGCGCTGGCCGATATCCTGAGCTCCGACGAGGCCCGCCGGGCCGTCCACCCCCTCGAGGTGGCCCTGGGCCGCGACATCGCCGGGCGGCCGGTGATGGTCAACCTGGCCGAGATGCCGCACGTGCTCATCGCCGGCGCCACGGGCGCCGGCAAGTCCTCGTGCATCAACTCGGTCGTCACCTCGATCCTGATGCGTTCCACCCCCGACCAGGTGCGGCTCATCCTGGTGGACCCGAAGCGGGTCGAGCTCGGCCACTACAACGGCCTGCCGCACCTCCTCACCCAGGTCGTGGTGAACCCAAAGCGGGCCGCCAACGCCCTCACCTGGGCGGTGCACGAGATGGAGCGCCGTTACGACCTCTTGGCCGAGGCGGGAATGCGCGACATCGCCGGCTACAACCGGGCTATCGACGCCGGCGAGCTCGTGGCCGAGCCGAACCCCGACGACGGGGAGGAGCGGCCCGTGAATCCCCTGCCCTACGTGCTCGTCGTCGTCGACGAGCTCAACGACCTCATGATGGTGGCGGCACGCGACGTCGAGGAGTCGATCTGCCGGATCGCCCAGATGGCCCGCGCCGTGGGCATCCATCTCGTCATCGCCACCCAGCGACCGTCGGTCGACGTGATCACCGGTGTGATCAAGGCCAACATCCCGTCCCGGCTGGCCTTCTCGGTCTCGTCGCTCGCGGACAGCCGCGTCATCCTCGATCAGGCGGGGGCGGAGCGGCTGATCGGCAAGGGCGATCTCCTCCTGCTCACGGCGTCCTCGAGCAACCCCCGTCGTCTCCAGGGTCCCTGGGTCGGCGAGACCGAGGTCCGCGCCGTCGTCGCCCACTGGCGCCGCCAGAGCCAGCCCCGGTACGTCGAGGGCGTCGAGGGCGACGCCCCGTCGGGGGACGACCGCAGCTTCGGCGACGAGGGTGACGACGAGGAGCTGGTCGCCCAGGCCATGGAGCTGGTGGTCCGGTCGCAGCTGGGCTCGACCTCGATGCTCCAGCGGAAGTTGCGAGTGGGCTTCGCCCGGGCTGGTAGGTTGATGGACCTGCTGGAGCGGCGCGGCATCGTAGGCCCGTCGGAGGGTTCCAAGGCCCGTGCCGTGCTGATGACCCCCGAGGAGCTTGATCAGCGGGCATGAATCGTGCACCGAGCCGGCCGGCGTTGCTCAAGCCGCTGGGCCCGGTACGGCAACGGAAGCGGTGGCACCGGGTACTGGTGTGGTCGCTCGTGGTGGTCGTGCTGGCGGCCGGAGCATTCGTCGGGTTCCAGCTGACGCGAGGTGTGCCGTCGCCCGGCGTCCGCTCGGCCCTGCCCGTGAGCATCCGGGTGCCGGGAGCTCCACCGGCGCTTCCCTGGCCGGCCAGGGGCGAGGCCGTCGTGGGTCTGGCGGGACAGGGCGCGCTCGGCTCGTCCGGGGGGAACGCTCCCGTGCCGATCGCCAGCGTCACCAAGATGATGAGCGCCCTCGTCATCCTGCGCGACCACCCCATGGGCCCGGCGGACCCGGGACCACCGGTGGCCATCACGCCGGTCGACGTCGACCAGTACAACGCCGCCGTGGCCGGGAAGGAGTCGGCGGTGAAGGTGACTCCCGGCGAGATGATCACCGAGCGCCAGATGCTGGACGCCCTGCTGGTCGGCTCGGCGGACAACATCAGCTCGGTCCTGGCCAACTGGGATGCAGGGAGCGAGGCCGCCCTCCTGGCCAAGATGAACGCCGCCGCCGCCGCCTTCGGGATGCAGGCGACCCACTACGTCGACCTCAACGGGCTGAACGCGGCCACGGTCAGCACCGCCAGCGACCAGCTGACGCTGGTCCAGGCGGCCATGGCCGTCCCGACGTTCGCGGCGATCGTGCGCCAACCCGAGGTGACGCTCCCCGTCGCCGGCAGGGTGTTCAACTTCAACCGGCTGGTGGGCAAAGACGGGGTCATGGGGGTCAAGACCGGCAACACGATGGCCGCCGGCTCGTGCTGGGTGTTCGCCGCCGACCGGGTCGTGGCCGGCCAGCACGTGACCGTCCTCGGCGTCGTGCTCGGCCAACCCGGTCCGGCCGCCCCGCAGCCGGCGCTGGACTCGGGCAGGGCCCTGCTCGACGCGGCGGGCGCGTCGCTGGCCTCGGTCACCGCGGTGCCGGCGGGACAGCCGGCGGCCACGGTGTCCGCTGCCTGGGTGGGCGGCTCCGTCCCGGCCTCGACCGGCGCTCCCGTCAGCTTCCTCGGGTGGCCCGGGATGCAGGTGCAGACGCAGTTCCAGCCCCGGCAGGTGGGTTCCTCCTTCCCGGCCGGCACCATCGTCGGCACCCTGACCGTGCGGGCCGCGGGTCAGGCCCACCAGGTGCCGGTGAAGGCGACCTCGTCGCTGCCGGGGCCCTCGCTGCAGTGGCGCCTCCGCCACGTCTGACGGCCAGCGGATCAGCGTCGCGCCGCTACGAGCTGCACAAAGGTCCCCGTTGGCCCGGTAACGCCGTGCCCGCTATTATGAAACGGACTCGACTCGTTTCGATATAGCTGGAGGTACCGTGCGAGTGCGGAGACCGTGGTGGATTCTCGGGGTGTTGTGCGTGAGCCTGCTGATGATCGGGCTCGACAACACCATCCTCAGCGTGGCCCTGCCCACCCTGGTGCGCGACCTGCACGCCTCGTCGAGCCAGCTGCAGTGGATCGTCGACTCGTACACGATCGTCTTCGCCGGCCTCCTGCTGGTCGCCGGCAGCCTGGGGGACCGCTTCGGGCGGAAGTGGGCCCTGCTCGTCGGTTTGGCCGTGTTCAACGTGGGGTCGGTCCTCTCGGCCTTCGCCGGCTCGCCCGAGGTCCTGATCGGCACCAGGGCGCTGATGGGCGTGGGCGGAGCGTTGGTCATGCCGGCCACGTTGTCCATCCTGACCAACGTCTTCGTCGAGGCCCGGCAGCGGGAGAAGGCGATCGGCATCTGGGCCGGGGTGGTCGGCGTCGGGGTGGCGATCGGGCCGATCGCCGGCGGGCTCCTGCTCCAGCACTTCTGGTGGGGCTCGGTGTTCCTGGTCAACGTTCCGATCGTGACGGCGGGCATGCTGGCGTGCGCGTTCCTGGTGCCCAACTCCGCCGATCCCGGTGTCCCCCGCCTCGACCCGGTGGGCTTCGCACTCTCCATCGCCGGGCTCTGCGTGCTGCTGTGGGGAATCATCGAGGCGCCCACCACCGGGTGGGGATCGACACGGGTCCTGGCCGGCATGGCCGGCGGGATCGCCATCCTCGCTGCCTTCCTGGTCTGGGAGCTCCACACCGATCACCCCATGGTGAACCTGGGGTTCTTTCGCAACCGCAGGTTCAGCGCCTCGTGTGCGGCCGTGGCGCTCGTGGTCTTCGCCCTGTTCGGCATGCTGTTCGTGGAGACTCAGCACCTGCAGTTCGTGCTGGGCTACTCGGCGCTGGATGCGGGTATCAGGTTCATCCCCGTGGCGGGCACGCTGCTCCTCGGGGGGCCGCTGTCCACTGTTCTGGTGCGCCGGCTCGGGACCAAGGCGGTGGCGGGTGCCGGCCTCGTGATGGTGTCCGCAGGACTGGCCTGGCTGGCCACCGTCTCGGACGGGTCGACGTACCTGTCCGCCGTACTGGGCCCGTTCATCATCATGGGCCTGGGCATGGGTCTCACCATGGCCCCGGCCACCGAGGCGATCATGGGCTCTCTTCCGAGGGCCCAGGCCGGAGTGGGCTCGGCCATGAACAGCGCCGTCATGCAGGTCGGTGGGGCCATGGGCGTCGCCGTCATCGGCAGCGTCTTGGCGTCCGGCTACCGGTCGGTCGTCGGCGGCACGCTGGCCGGTCACGCCGTCCCCCCCGTGGCGGCCTCGGCGATCAAGAGCTCCGTGGGTGGCGCCCTCGAGGTGGCGCACCGAGCTCCGGGCGCCCTGGGCGCGGCGCTGGCTGCGGTCGCCCGCCACGGCTTCGTCCACGGGATGGAGCTGGCGATGCCGCTGGCTGCGGGTGTGGCCCTGGCCGGGGCCCTGGTGGTGCTGGTCTTCCTGCCCGCTCGGGCCGAGGGTGACCCCGACGCCGCCGAGCCGGCCGACCACGAGGCGCAGCCGGTAGCGTCGGCCGCGGCGGGGGACGAGCGGGAGCCCGTGCCCGCCCCCGTCGGGGCCCGCCGATGAGCCCGCTGGTGGGGGCGTCAGTGCTCAAGCGCGGCCCTGGTCGGCCCCGCAGCGCCGAGGCCCACCGGGCCATCCTCGACGCCGTGCTGACGCTGCTGGCCGAGGAGGGTTTCAGCCGCATGAGTGTCGAGGGTGTCGCGGCCCGGGCGGGCGTCGGCAAGGCCACGGTCTATCGGCGCTGGCCGTCCAAGGTGCCCCTGGTGATCGAGGCGATCGACACGGTGGCGTCAGAGCGGATCTCGGTCCCGGACACCGGAACCGTTCGAGGTGACCTCACCGAGTTCCTCACGCAGCTCGTTCGGGCCATGGGTGGACCCGATGGCCGTCTGGTCGCCCCGCTGCTCGAGGCCATGAGCCGCAGTCCAGCGCTGGCTGCCGCCGTTCGGAGGGACCTCATCGCGCCCCGTCGTGACGTCGCCAACGAGATCATCCGGCGGGGTATCGACAGGGGCGAGCTGCGCCCCGACCTCCACATCGACGTGGCGTTGGACGCTCCCGTGGCGATCGTCTTCCACCGGCTCCTCCTCACCGGAGAGACCGTCGACGAGGGGCTGGTCCACCGGATCGTCGATCAGCTCCTCGACGGCATAGCCGCCCAGGATCGGCCGACTCGGGATTCGAATAGGGTGCAGTAATGGACGTGGGGCTCGACACCGCGGTGGCCCCGACCAGGGGGACGCAGGGGGAGCGGGCCCTCGTCTGGTGGCGCAGCCCGCTCGTGACCCGGGTCGTGCGCTACGCCCTGGGCTCGGTGGTGGCCAGCCTGGTGAGCCTGGTTACCTTCGTCGTCGTCTACGGCGTCCTCGGCGGCCTCAGCCCCCGTCAGTCGAGCGTCGCCGCCAGCCTGGTGGGCATGATTCCGGCGTACTTCCTCAACCGGAACTGGGCATGGGGCCGCCGGGGCCGCTCGCATCTGGTGAAGGAGATCATCCCCTATCTGGCCGCGTCCCTGCTGGGCCTGGTGGCGGCCATGTGGTCGGTGGACGTCGCCTCCAGCCACGTGAAGTCGTTCACGACCGACAAGACCCTCCAGGTGACGCTGGTGGCCATGGCCTATGCGGGGACGTACGCCGCCCTCTGGATCGTGAAGTTTCTGTTCTTCAACGTCCTGTTCACCCGGCCCCATGGGGGCGGCGACGCCGTGCCCGCGCCCGGCGAACGGGACCTCTGAGGTACCAGGCCAGCCCCAGGGTGCCGAGGGCGGCCAGCCCGGCCAACGAGGTGAACACGCCGACGGTCACGCTCGCCGGTCGGTAGCTCCAGGTGACGGTCGAGCTCCCGGCAGGCACGGGAACGGCCTGCAACAGGGCCCCGTTCGTCGGCACCGCGACCTCGTGGGACACGCCGTTGGGTCCCGTTCGGACCGTGGCCGACCACCCGGGCGCGGCGGCGACGCTGCGGACGACGAGGGACGGTCGGGAGGTACCGACCACGACGGTCTGATTGCCGGTCAGCGGGTCATCGGTGACCCGCAGGGTCGCCGCCGGCGCCGGTCCGCCGTCGGCCGGGGCCACCCAGAAGCGCCCTCTGGCCGCCGTGTTGCGGAACACGACGAAGCTGCCCAGGGTCTCCACGAACTGCCACTTGGGCGGCGTGATGGCCCCCTGCAGGGGACCGGCCAGCAGGAGAGGACCCGCCTGTTGGGTGCCGACCGTGGCCGAGTCGACGGTAAGGGGGCAGGCGCCGCCGTTGGCGACGACGATTCCCACCGCGGTGGTCGTCCCGTCGAGGGCGACCCTGGCGGAGCCGGGCCGACTCGGATCGACGCTCAGGGGGCTGGACGCCGGCGTGGTGGCGCCGGTGGGTGTCAGCAACCCGAGCCCCAGCCCGCCGGGCGGTGGGGGACAGCTCGGATCGGGGCGCAGCTGCACGCTCACGCTGGTCAGGCGGAGGGGCGAACCGACGTACCAGGCCTGCTGGCCTCGGGGGGGCAGCGTCTCGGGCACGGCGCCCGCGGGCGCAGCCGCCGGCCCGGGCGGGGCCGGCTGGGCCAGGTAGCTCGGCCTGGTGACCAGCGTGGTCAGGTTGAGGTCGTCGAACGTGGACCCGGACAACGCCGTCACCGACAGGTCGGACTGCTGGTGGGTGCCGGTGGCCTGGTCGTAGTCGCCCCTGACCACGGACCCGTAGCCCTGCGCGCTGCTGAGACTTCGCAAGATGTTGAGATCGGGCTGGCCGAGGTCGTCGAGGGCGCCAGGGTCGCTCCTGTCGGGGTCGTAGATGGCGAAGCGCCCGGAGGACCCGGTCTGGGCGGCGACGGCCGAGGCCATGGTGGTCGTGTCGGTGAGGGCGCTTGGGGAAGTGGGCGCGAGCCAGTACTGGTTGGCCTGGTAGATGGTCAGGTCGACCACCACGACGGCCATCAGGGCCCGCAGCAGGTGCCGACGTGGAATCCGGTCCCACCCGGCGGCCACGAGCCCTCCGACCACCGCCAGCACCAGGCCAGCGGCCAGATAGGCCTCCAATCGGTGGAACGACCCCAGCGGGACCGGTGAGCCGAGCTCCTGGGAGAGGACCACGGGGCTGGCGACGAGGGCGCCGACGAGGGCGGCGAGACAGGCCACCGGCAGCAGCGTCCAGGCCCGCTCGGTCCGACTCGGTCGCGCCGGGCCAGGGCCGATGGTGATCCGCTGGCGCACCCCGTCGATCCAGTAGGCGAACAGGACCGCCAGGCCGACGTCCACCGTCACCATGTTGCGGTTCTGCAGCCGCTGCTGGCCGTAGATGGGGATGTGGACGAGGAGGTGGCCGAGGGGCGTGTAGCCACCGAAGGACAGGACCAGGCCGACGGCGATGAGCAGGTACCAGACGCCCAGCCCCTCGGAGGCCCGGCGCGACCGCCACGGCCGTGTGAGCATGGCGAAGGCGGCGCAGACGGGGAGGATCCCGATGTAGGAGCTGACCTCGGCCAAGTTGTACGGGCCGCGGTAGAGCGGCACCCCGAAGCGTCCGTAGCCGCCCAGTAGGTACGGCATGGCGGTCAGGGCGGTGAGCTTGGGCGGGAACGACCCGCTGATGAAGAAGGCGTACGAGGTGCCCGCTCGCTGCGAGTTGGACGCGAACACCAGGCCGGGGAGCCACTGGATGGTGGTGAGGACGAGGGCCGCGGCGGCGGCGATCGCCATCTGGACGAGGATCCGGCCCGCTCGGTGACGCCAGACCAGCCAACCTCCGTAGATGGCTACGAGGATGGAGTCGTCTATGAGGGCCTCGGGCGACCCCGTGAGGACCAGCAGACTGATGCACCCCCCCAGCAGCACCATCGGCCATATTGCTGGCGGCTTCGCCGCCCCGGGCGGGGCCCCATCCCCGCCCTCCGCCGAAGCGGCGGGGCCCCCAACCCCGCCGCCGGCCGTGGCCATTGCTGGCGACTTCGCCGCCCCGGGCGGATGGGCCATCCGGTGGACGGCCACCAGCATCCAGGGCACCAGGCTGGCTCCCTGCACCAGGTCTATGTGGCTCAGCTGGGCGCTCATGAAGCCCCCGACCGAGAACGACAGGCTGCCGAGGAAGGAGGCCCCGACCGAGAGGCGGGATCGGCGCAGGAACACGTACAGGCCGACGGCGCCGACGACGTACACGAGGATCTCGTTGACGACCCATGCCGCCTCCGCGGGCAGCACCGTGAACAGGAGCGTCCCCGGATACAGGGCGCCGGCGTTCAGACCGCCCAGGAGCGCGGTGCCGCTCCAAATGTAGGGGTTCCACAGAGGGAGGTGCCCGTGGTCGAGGTTGCGGGCGACGAGCACCCGCAGGGGAAAGTTCTGGATGAGGTTGTCGGCGCTGACCAGCGGATGCCCGGCGAGGGACGGCACCGAGAAGGTCAGCACCGGCACGAGGACCAGCACGGCGACGGCCAGTGGCGCCGGCCGGGCGGCGCTGGCGAGCGCGTGCCGGACTGCGTATGGG
>DASXCO010000160.1 GCA_036491125.1 Acidimicrobiales bacterium
GAGATGGGAATCGGACGCCCGCCCGATCAGACGTCGACCCTGGAGATCCCCGAGATCCTCGTCATGGCGTGGGGTGGGACGGTGCCGATGATGGCCGAGGCGGTGGGTATCGAGCTCGACGACATCACGACCACCTGGGAGAAATGGGTGACCGACAAGGCGGTGCCGTCGGCCAAGGGGACGATCGAGCCCGGCAACGTGGCCGCCATCCGCTTCCAGATCCAGGGTCTCTACCGGGGCGAGCCCCGGATCGTGTTGGAGCACGTCAACCGGATCGGTCCCGATGCCGCTCCTGAGTGGCCGAGGGGCAGCACCCCCGAGTGCTATCGGGTGGAGATCGAGGGCAGCCCGTCGATCGTCCAGGAGACGGCGTTCCGCTCGACCGAGGGCGACCCGATCGCCGGGGGCTGTCTGGCCACTGGACTGCGGGCCCTCAACGCCATCCCCGCCGTCAACGCCAGCCCGCCCGGTTGGGTGACCGCCCTCGACCTTCCCCTCATCGCCGGCCGGGGCGTCATTCGCTAGCAAGCGGATCATCTAGCATCTCGCCGTGCCCTCCGACCTCGGCCTCAAGGCGATGAACCGCGTCCACCGGATTGTGCTCGGCGCCACGGGCGGCCGGCTCGGGTGGTCAGCCTCCGGGATGCCGGTGATCGAGCTGACCACGACGGGCCGGCGGAGCGGCCAACCCCGCGCGACCATGCTGACCTCGCCCTACCAGGAGGGGTCGACGCTCGTCGTCGTGGCCTCGCGGGGCGGCGACGACCACCATCCGGCCTGGTTCCTCAACCTGCGCGACAAGCCCGATGTCACGGTGTCGGTGGGCGGCAAGCCGGCACAGCGCATGCGGGCCGAGATCGCCGGCCCGGAGGAGCGGGCCAGGTTGTGGCCTCTGGTCACCGCCGACCACCGCAACTACGCCGGCTACCAGCGAAAGACCACGCGGGAGATACCGCTGGTCCTCCTCCAGCCGATCGACGCCTGACCGTCCTGACGCCTCACAACCCGCACGACCTGCGCAGCTAGCTGGCCCCTCCGAGGGCTTCGGTGAGACGCTCCTCGTAGGCGTCGGCAAGCTCCCGAAGCTGGGCCGCAGCATCGCCGGTGAACGAGGGGCCGTGCATGAGGCCGAGGGTGCGGGGCTGGAGCCCGGCCATGCGGCGGATCGTGGGAGCGGTCTCGGGGGTGAGGCAGGTGGCCCGGAAGACGTCCTCGGCCTGGATCGCCGGGTCGAGGAGGTCGCCCTCTGTCAGCGCCGGGCTCGGCCCCATGGCCGTGAACAGGTCGCCGCAGAGGAGCGTGCCCGTCGTCTCCTCGAAGAGCACGTGGGCGTCCCAGCCGTGGGGGACGTGGGGCGTGTCGATGCTGCGGATCCGCTTGCCGCCGAGGTCGAGGACCTCGCCATCGGCGAGTTGACGCGGCGGGCGGTCGGCCAGGTCGTTCACCGAGACGATGCAGCCCATCGCCGGGTGGGCGACCTCGGACCTGGGCGCGGCCGCCAGCCACTGGTTCATGGCCCCGCACTCGTCGGCCTCGACGTGGCCGAACGTGATCCACCGCAGGCGCTCGGCCGGCACGACGCGCGCTGCCGCCTCGCTCACCGCCGGAAACAGGTTGTGGAGGCCGGCGTGGAACAGCAGCGGCTCCTCGGCGTCCACCAGAAACTGGTTGAACATGAAGTTGGCGTCGGGGATGAACGTGGAGAGCCGATAGATGCCCTCGGCGATCTCCTGCACCTGCGTCTCCATCAGGTATGACAATACGCGTCCACCGCTCACGACGCGGCACCATGGGGTGCGACAGCCGCGAGAAGTGGGGGCACCGCCATGTCAGATGTCACCGTCTATGGGGCCCCGTGGTGCCCCGACTGTCGCCGGGCGAAGAAGTTCCTCGGCGAGCACCGTGTGCACTACGAGTGGTCGGACATCGACCAGAACCCGGACGCTCTCCGAGTCGTCGAGGAGCTCCAGGGCGGGGGCCGGACCATTCCCACCGTCGTCTTCTCCGACGGGAGCCTTTTCGTCGCTCCCACCAACGAGCAGCTTGCTCGAAAGCTCGGCCTGAGCATCACGGCCACTCGCCGCTTCTACGACCTCGCCATCATCGGCGGCGGCCCGGCTGGCCTGGCGGCTGCGGTCTACGCCGCTCGGGAGGGCATCGACGCGGTGGTGGTCGAGCAGGCTGCGCTGGGTGGCAACGCCGGGACGACCGAGCGGATCGACAACTATCTCGGGTTCCCGGAGGGGGTCGGCGGTGCCGAGCTGGCCGAGCGGTTCGTGGCCCAAGCCCAGCGGTACGGCGTCGAGCTCCTGTCGGCGGTGGGCGTGGAGGGCTTCGGTGGTGGCCCCGACCACGAGGACGTGAAGGTCCGACTGGGGACCGGGCAGGAGATCGACGCCCACACCGTCCTCATCGCCACCGGGTCGTCCTACCGCCGCCTCGACATTCCCGGCGAGAGTGAGCTCATCGGAGCGGGCGTCCATTTCTGCGCCACCTGCGACGGACCCTTCTACCGGGGAGCGGGCGAGCTGCTGATCATCGGGGGAGGCAACTCCGCGCTCGAGGAGGGCCTCTTCCTGTCGCAGTTCGCCGACCGCATCCGGGTCGTGGAGTTCGCCCCCGAGCTCAGGGCCTCCCGGCTCCTCCAGGACAAGGTCCGGCAGAGCCCACAGTTCGTGATCCACCTGAACACCGAGATCACGGAGCTGCACGGTCGCCATCGCCTCGAATCCGTCGACGCCCGGGATCGGGGTTCCGGGGAGAAGTACACCTGGCACCCGGCGGCGGCGTTCGTCTTCATCGGACTCGACCCGAGCACCAGCTTCGCCGGTGGAACGGTCGACCTCGACCGGTGGGGGTTCGTGGTCACCGACGACCAGTTCCAGACATCGGTGCCAGGCGTGTTCGCGGCCGGCGACGTGCGCGCCGGGTCCACCAAGCAGCTGGCCTCGGCCGTCGGCGAGGGCGTCGCCGCGCTCCTGATGATCCGCCAGTACCTGCAGCACCATTCCCACTTGGCCCGGATCGACGTGAACGCCTGACGGGCGAAGCGCCCGTGGGGCCTGCTTTTCGGCACGCGTTCCTCGTGCTCCGCATCTGGTCGAAATGGCGGCCAGTAGCTACCGGACCCCCGCGCCCTCCTCGTTGACCACGGGCGACCGCTGCATTACCCTGCGCCGCACCAACGTCACCTGGGGGCGGCGAATGGGTGATCCAGGGGCTTTCGTCACTTCACCTGAGCTGGAGTCGCTCGGCCCCGGCCGGCGCGTGGAGGTGAGGAACCGGTTCACCGGCGCTTGGAGCCGAGGCTTCGAGATCGCCGACGTCGTTGCTGGCGGCTACCGCATTCGGCGACTCTCGGACGGCAGTGTCCTGCCCACCCCGTTCCTCTCTGAGGACGTACGGCCTCGACCCCCGAAGAAGGCCGGCCTCTGGTGGTACCGATGAGGCCGACGCGTCGGCGCGCAGCACGCTCAACCAGGCCTCGAACTCGAGCCGGCGGCGGACCCAGTCCACGGCTTCGCTCTCTGTCATGCCCACCACCTGTTCTGATACGTCTGCGTCATTAATATACAGACATGTATGTGGAAGTCAAGGCTGACGAGGTCCTGGCATCATGGTTGCCGTGCCCGTGGAGAAGCTGACCCCCGAGCGGCGCCGTCAGATCACCCGCCAGACCCTCGTCGAGGCGGCGGCCGAGGTCTTCGCCCAGAAGGGCTTCTACGGAGCCTCGCTGGAGGAGATCGGCGAGGTCGCCGGCTTCAGCCGGGGGGCCATCTACTCCAACTTCGGCAGCAAGGAGGAGCTGCTGTTCGGCGTGCTCGACCACTACATGGACATCCAGCTCGACGCCGTCATGACCGCCATGGAGGAGACAGGCCGCGCCGACCTCGTCACCGATGCCGTCGCGGCGACCGCCGCCTGGGAGTCAGCGGAGCGTTTCACGTCGCACTGGCCCGGGCTGGCGCTCGAGCTGCGGCTGGCAGCACTGAGGAACCCCGAGGTGCGGAAGCGACTGGCTGACTTCGAGCGCAAGAGCGGTGAGAGGGTGGCAGGCGTGATCGAGGAGGAGTGGGCCCGCCGAGGCGTGCGACCCCGCATCTCCGCCCGCGACTTCGCCGACCTCAGCCGCGGCGCGCTCGAGGGATTGACCCAGCTCGCCACCATCGACGAGGAGGACGCCCCCCGCTACCGCAGGCTCGTCGGGGAGCTGTTCGTGCTGCTCGCCTCTGCCATCTCGGAGCCCGAGGACGCCTGAGCGCTCGCATGGACGCGCAGACAGCCATCGCCCGCCTCGTCTACGCCTACGCCGAGCGGATCGACGAGGGGGACTTCGAGGGCGTCGCCGAGCTGTTCGCCGCGGGCACGATCACGGTCGAGGGAACCGACGCCGTGAGGGCCGGACAGGACGACGTCCTCGAGATGTACCGGCAGTCGACCCGCATCTACGAAGACACGGGCACACCGAAGACCAAGCACGTCACGACCAACGTCGTCATCGAGGTGGACGAGGAGGCCGGCACGGCGCAGGCGCGGTCCTACTTCACCGTGCTCCAGGCCACGCCCGAGCTCCCCCTCCAGCCCGTCATCGCGGGGCGCTACCGCGACCGTTTCGAGCGGCCCGAGGGCACCTGGCGGTTCGCCGAACGCCACATGATCTGCGACCTCTTCGGCGATCTCAGCCACCACCTGCTGGGGCGGCCGGCGGTGCCCCGTCAAG
>DASXCO010000161.1 GCA_036491125.1 Acidimicrobiales bacterium
CGTCGAGGTGGCGCCCACCGGCAAACGACTAGCGACTAGTGCGGCGGGCGATGGATACGGAGTAGGCGCCCGGGCGGGCCAGCAGGATCGGATCTTCGGTGAGGCGAATGCCGTCAGGAACCCGCACGGGGTCAAACACAAGCACGTCGCCCT
The DNA here is from genome assembly GCA_036491125.1 of Acidimicrobiales bacterium. Classification (NCBI taxonomy): domain Bacteria; kingdom Bacillati; phylum Actinomycetota; class Acidimicrobiia; order Acidimicrobiales; species Acidimicrobiales bacterium. The sequence continues at coordinate 154 of DASXCO010000161.1, forward strand.
GCCTCTCGCGGTCATCCGCGAGAGCTGTCACTTCGAGGCGACCTAGCGACACCACCTGTCGATCGTCAGGCCAGAGGGCCGTCGGGTCCTCGAGTGGGTCACTCTCGCCAGCCAGTTGTACGTTCAGTTCGAAGCTGGCTGGGCCATCCTCCAGTCGCTCGGCCAGCTCCTCCCGCAAGTAGTCATGGGGACGCGCCGCCGCCTCGTCCTCGCTGATCGATACCTCGCCAGCGCCGGGTACGAGGTGGTAGCGCCCGTAGCTGACTGAGCCGGCTGTCGTGACGAACCCAAAAGCGTGGATCCCGTGATAGCCGACCGTGGCGTAACTAGCGGGAATGGCGTGGGTCAAAGCGGCAGTCACGGCTGGCATCGCCTCGGGATGGTCAGCCAGATATGCGCTCACCTTGCCGACGTCGGGCTGGCCGGTGGCTGGATCGGGGCGACGCGCCTCATTGAACGCCAACAGGTCCTCGGGCGTACGAGCGAAGAATGTTGGTAACGACAGGGCGACGATGTCGGTCCGTGCGCCATCGGGCAGGTAGAACTTCACCGCCATGCCGCGAGCATCGCGTGACCCGTCGGCAACTGACGGATCGCCGCTCCCGTTGGAGAACCTGACGTGCGCTCGTACGGGCGGGCCTGCAAGGTGGGGAGCACGAGTGAGGGACGCCGCTTCCGGACGGGGCGTGAAGTGTGCCGCGCAGAGCACGCCCTTGGCGTGAGCGGCACGGTTCCCCGGATGGACCCCATACGTGGCGTTGAGTCCATCGACCAAGCGCTCTGACAGGTCATCAGCCGCCATGCCGAGAGCCTAGAGCCCTTGACGGCGTTCTGCCCGCGGTAGCAGTGCTCGACCTGTCATCGCGGGCTATGCGAAGGGGTAGGCGGCGACGGCGCGTTCCAGTTGTGGCCAGAGGTGTGCCGGGTCTCCTGATGGAGTTGCGGCTACCACGACGCCACTCGCGGAGGTGGTCGTCACCAAGCAGGCGACCTCCTGGAAGTGATGATGACCGATCTCGGTGACATAGTCATCGGTGACGCACGACCGGAGAGATTGTCCGGTCCGAACGGATTGGACGGCTCCGTCTTGGCGGGCCGAGATCGAACCGTCACCGCGCAGGTGGGCGAGGCGGAAGGCAGCCCAGCCGGCGAGGCGCTCGTCGCCTTGACGTGGAGTGACATTGAGGTACCCGAGGTAGGTGCCGTCAGAGTCGAGCAATGCGAGCGAGGCGGTTCCTTGATCGCCGGCAACGGCACTGAACCCGGGGGGCACGGACAGCGAACCAAGGCCGGAGGGGAGGGTGAGGCGTGTCCAGGTGGTCGGCGGTGTCGTCGACGCCAACCAGGCGAACGGGCCTGGTAGGGAAGAGCGCCCGGTAGCGGGAACACGGCCAGAGGCGCTGGCACCGTCTGCCGAGAGCCCTCTTGGTTGGGGCGCCGACCGGAAAGCGAAGGCGATGCCGTACGCTGCGGCCCCGATCACCGCCAAGGAGGTGAGAATCCCAAGCGCTTTGCGGGTGGACCGGCCCAAGCCGTCCCGCAGATGAACGAGCTCCCGCAAAAGTGCCTTTGTGTGCCTGGGTCCAGGGCTATCCATGTCTGGCCGTGCTCGAGTCGTCAGGCTGCGAAGGTTCGGGAGGGCCCTGCATTACACATTGCCGTCACCGTCACTGGGGCCACCGCTGTTGTCGCCGTCGTGGTCACCGCCGCCTCCCTGCGGGATCGCTGAAGCGGGCGCGGGCCGCGGCGGTGGTTGTGTCATCGCGACTGGAGGCGGTGCGGGGGCCACAACCTGCGGAACCGGGGCAGGCGCGGCGACGTGGGCTGGAGGCGGCGGGGGCGGACTGGTGGTGGTCGGGCTCGATGCGCTGCCGCTCGGTGCCTGGCTGGGCACCTGGTTCCCGGCCGGGGTCACGGCGAACCAGCTGGCGCCGAAGGCGTTTACGCCCTGGCCGTTGGTGTCGCCGGCGTTGTGGTCTTGGACGAAGGTGTAGAGCGGGTGACCGTTGTAGGTGACCTGGGGCCCGCCGTCGGAGCGCTGGGTGGTCCCGAGCAGCGATGCGTTGGCGCCATTGGCGGCGGTGGGCTGTCCGGTCGCCCGGAGGGGGGGCCAGGCCGCGGCGCAGGCGCCGGAGCAGGCGCTGGTCGTCCCAGAGTCCCCCTGGAACAGATAGAGGGTGTGGCCCTGGGAGTTGACCAGGATCTGACCGAGGCCGCTGTTGGCGACCTCGACGGTGGGTGGCTGCGCGATGGTCGTCTTGGGGACGGTTGGCGAGGCGCTGGCACCTCCACCACCGCTGCTACAGGCGGCGGCGGTCAGGGCGATGAGCGGCAGCGCGGCCGTGCTGGCCAGAAAGGTGACGGATCTGGTGCGATTCATGGTCGCTCCTTGGTCGTGGTACAGGTCATGATTGATCCGCTGCCCTCGTTTTCGCACCGGGGTGACCCCCTGGCAGACCCCCCCAACTTCTCGAACGCAGTCGTCCGACCTAGGCGGGCACGGCTGGGCTGAGCGCGACCAGCGCCGCCGCTAGCTCGGTTGGTCAGAGCCTCGAGGCCGATCCGGGGTGTCAGACGAATCGGCGCTGTTCGGAGCGATCGAGACGACCGCGGGACAGCGTGGCATCGATGGCTGGCCCGGCCGAGACCGGCGGGATGCTGCTCCAGGGACATCGAGAGTTAGCGCGAATCGGACAGTGCCTCCAGCTGGCCCAGGAAGATGAGGGCGGCGCCCTCGTTGTCGAGGGGCCTGCTGGACCGTGCTGCTGGCGGCGCCCGTGACCTGGCCGACGACCAGGGCTTCCGATTGCTCCGAGCCCGAGGCGCCGCCGCCTTGCAATCGAGCCGATGGCGATCGTCTTTGGAGCGCGGGAGCTTCCCGATGCCATCCGCGGGCTTCCGGCTTAACTGACGCGCGGCAACACCCCGTCCACGAGGCGCACCGTGATATCAACGGCCTCAAGGTGTATCGATGCGGTCCTCTCGAGTCGACTAAGGCAGGCTCCGACGGAGTCCGCGAGAGCATTGAGATCGAGACCGTCGATTACCTCCAAACGGGCACGTACCTCAGGCGCGTCAGTTGGCTCAAAGAGCCCGATGAGAGCTCTTGCAACGCCGGGGATGCGCTCGAGATCAGCCTCCAGCCCGTGACTGAGGCACGCGGCTCGAACGCTTGTGAGACCTTGGGGCCTTCCATCGTCGGTGGTTGCTGCATGCACGACGAGGTCCTCCAGCCGAGACCGCCCCTCGTTGCGGGCTAGTTGGCGCCTCGCCAGCCACAGCCCACCGAACGCGATCACCAACCCGAGGAAAGAGGCGACCGCAAATGACGCCGCTCCCCCCGTCCTCCAATGCCGAGCCAATGTTGAGGTCACCACGTGGGCACGGGCCGACGACCGGCCGAATATCCCGGTGGCTACGATCAACCCGAGGCCTCCGGCCACTAAGAGGATGAGGGCCACGGCGCTCCAGAGCATCCGATTCGCTCGATCGGTCATGGCCGGCTGGTCCCTCTGGCCTTCAAGTTCAGGGCCGTCCGCTCGATACCCAGTCCCCGCAGGGCATCACGGGTGCGGTGTTCGATTTCCGGCCTGGCGGCCTCGCTCGCGTCTACCTTCAGCCGCACCTGGCACGCGCCTCCTCGGGCCGAGAACTTCGGCCGGACCTTGTTGGCCACCGTCTTCGACTCCAGGTCACGCCTAAGGTAGGCCTCGGTGGAGCCTCGCAGGAGCCACCACTCACCACGTCCGCCCACCAGAGCCCGAATCTGTCGACTCCTCCAGGGGCGCAGTTCGGCAAGCAGCAGCAAGAGCCCGACGAGGGTCATCGCCGCAAGGATCGCCATGACCGATGCCGTTGACCACGACGTGGCCGTGAGCCATCCGAGCCAGTGGTTGGCCGGAAGGGCGACGAAGGACTCACCGGCAGCAGCCAGGATGACCTCGATCACGACAATGACGCCGGCCGCCGCCAAGGCCAGGCCCAGCAGCAGGGAGAGCAGGCGGTTCAGGGCCCTCATGGCCGGACGGCCTTCCGTGAACGCATTGGGGTCGCTGTGGGAGGGGGCAGGTGGTCGAGTTCCAGGTCTTCCACGACCACCACCACCTCCCAGCTCTGGCCCAGCTTGGCCAGGGCGGCGGTCGCAGCAGCTAGTACCGCTTCAGCGATTGGTGATACCGGGAGGTGGTCGATGACGATGTGCACCCAGGCCTTCCCGTCGCGGAACCTGATGCCATTTACCTTGCCGCCGGCGAAATAGGTGGCCGCCTCTACCGCGCCTGCCGATGACAGCCTGGCAACGCCCGACACCGAACGGACGGCAGCGGCCACCGATTGAGCCAGCACACCCGGATCGGTTTCCTCAGCCCTCATTCGACCCGGCCGGATTGGTCCTCGGAGCCCTCGATGTAGACGTCGTCGACCGTGACGTTGACTTCGACGACATCCAAGCTAGTCATCCCTTCGACGCGAGCCAGGATGTTCCGGCGCACAGCCTCCGCCACGTCGACAATGCTCTGGCCGTAGTAGGCAACGATGTCCACATCTATTGCCGCCTGTCGCTCACCGACCTCGACCGAGACTCCCTGGGTCATGGCATCGGCATCAACGACGGGAAGGGCGCTCTTGAGTGCCCCCATGGTTCGCGCCATGGACTTGCCCATGGCCTGAACCCCAGGGATCTCCCTGGTGGCTAGACCTACAATCTTGGCGACCACTGAGTCCGAGATGCTGGTCGTACCCCGGTCGGTCTTGAGCTTGGCGCCGCCTTGCGCGGAGCCATTTCCGCTCCTCGCCGGTCTGGCACCAATGGCAGCAGCGTCCTTCTCTGAGGCTTCGGTCATCAAGTGAACTTCCTTTCTGCGCTCCGGCGTCAATTCCGGGTCTCATCTCTGAATCTGTCAGTGACCGTGTCCCAATCGAAGACCAGGTCACCCTCGAGAACCCTCACCACGACGTAGGCGAGTAGGCCCGCGGCCACCGCGCCTACGACCACCCAGGATGCGGCCCAAGCCAGCCACACAAACAAGAACCCGATGAGGAATCCGAATTGGCGACGCGACATGAGGTCTCCTTGGTGACTTGGCGGTGAAGCATCCTGTGATGACAGATCAATCGTGGCTGCCTGCTTGCTTCAGGCTTGCCTTCATCCACGGGCGGCCGTGGACAGGACGCTTGTCGGTCCACCGTCGGTTCCGATCTTGCACGTCCACTTGACCGCCAATGACTTATGTCATCTTGTGACTTGAATTACCCTCGATCGGTCGATGCCGAAACATCAAGAGCAAGAAGAACATGACAAAACGGGGTCCGCGGTCTCGCAAACGGGCCCGAGCTCTCTGCCTGACGGATGCCAACTGACGTAGAGCCGCTAGCGCCTGGGAGCGGCTATCGACTAGGCCTAGCTTCCGAAGCCGCCTGGCTAGGGAGAACCAGGGCGAGATCGGGTTCTTCCGACGTCAACCGGCAAGTCGACGCGACCGGCTTGACTCACTGGTCCCACGGGTCGTCGTGCGGAGCCCGACGCGGGCTCTTCTGGGGCCGCCGCCGGCCCCTTGGACGACGCGGTGCCGGTATCTCCGGAGCCATTGCCAGCTCCAGAGCCCTCTTGGCGACAGTCACCAAGGAGCCTTCGCCACCCGAGCCCTGCCATACCCACACAGCCACGTTGAGCGCGCCCATACTCGACGCTGCGAGCACGAGCAGACCAAGGTCGGGCGCGTCCATTCCGGCTTGCAGCGCGAGCTCATCAGCCAGCGTCAGCTCCCAGGAACGCAGTACGCGTAGGCTCCGCTCTCTCAGGCGGGGGTTCTGAGCCACGAGTCTGGCTCGGATGAAAAGGGGCTGGCGCACCTCGGCGAGGTAGTTCGCGAAGGTCAGTAGGACCTCCTCGAGCGCCGACAAGTCGCTCGCAGCGGTGGGGCAGTCGCGGATCATCCGGCGCAGCTCCGCCACTTGGTCCTCCTCGTAGCCGAAGAGGACGTCCTCCTTCGATCCGAAGTAGCGGAAGAACGTCCGCGGGGATACCTCGACCGCGGCAGCGATCTCCTCCACCGTCGTTTCTTCGTAACCCTTGGCCTCGAAGAGCGCGAGCGCAGCA